>JBJTXX010000494.1:0-7443 GCA_046082485.1 Actinomycetota bacterium | reverse complement strand
TACACGCCGTTCGATCAGATCGACAAGGCGCCGGAGGAGAAGGCTCGTGGTATCACGATCTCGATTGCGCACATCGAGTACGAGACGGCGAATCGTCACTATGCGCACGTGGACATGCCGGGTCACGCTGACTACATCAAGAACATGATCACGGGTGCTGCGCAGGTCGATGGTGCGATTCTGGTGGTGGCTGCGACGGATGGTCCGATGCCTCAGACGCGTGAGCATGTGTTGTTGGCTCGTCAGGT
Organism: Actinomycetota bacterium; assembly: GCA_046082485.1. GTDB lineage: Bacteria > Actinomycetota > Acidimicrobiia > Acidimicrobiales > Ilumatobacteraceae > UBA668. The sequence goes on along the minus strand of JBJTXX010000494.1, from coordinate 7,195 downwards.
GGGTGTGCCGTACATCATCGTGGCGTTGAACAAGGCCGACATGGTGGAGGACGAGGAGTTGCTCGAGTTGGTGGAGCTCGAGGTTCGTGAGTTGTTGAGCGAGTACGAGTTCCCTGGTGATGATGCTCCGGTGGTGCGTGTGAGTGCGTTGAAGGCGCTCGAGGGGGATCCGGTGTGGCAGGAGAAGGTGATGGAGCTGATGGCTGCGGCTGATTCGGCGATTCCTCAGCCTGAGCGTGATCTCGACAAGCCGTTCTTGATGCCGATCGAGGATGTGTTCACGATCACGGGTCGTGGCACGGTGGTGACCGGCAAGGTGGAGCAGGGCAAGGTCCACACGGGTGATGAGATCGAGATCGTTGGTTTGCGTGCGACGCAGAAGACGGTGTGCACGGGTGTGGAGATGTTCCGCAAGTTGCTCGATGAGGGTCAGGCGGGTGACAACATCGGTGCGTTGTTGCGTGGCACGAAGAAGGATGATGTGGAGCGTGGGCAGGTGTTGTGCAAGCCGGGCAGCATCACGCCGCACACGAATTTCGAGGGTCAGGTGTATGTGTTGACCGCGTCGGAGGGTGGGCGTCACAAGCCGTTCTTCAACAATTATCGGCCGCAGTTCTTCTTCCGGACGACGGATGTGACCGGGACGATCCAGTTGCCTGAGGGTACTGAGATGGTGATGCCGGGTGACAACATCACGATCCAGGTCGAGTTGGGCAAGCCGATCGCGATGGACGAGGGTCTGCGTTTCGCCATCCGTGAGGGTGGCCGCACCGTGGGCGCCGGCCGCGTCACCAAGATCACGAAGTGAGCTGAACGACCACATGGCACAGAGCATCCGCATCCGCCTCAAGGCGTTCGACCACGAGATCATCGACCAGTCGACCCGCAAGATCGTCGAGACGGTCACTCGCACGAACGCCACGGTGCGCGGCCCCATCCCGCTGCCCACCGACAAGCACCGGTTCACCGTGATTCGTGGCCCGCACATCGACAAGGACTCGCGTGAGCACTTCGAGATGCGCGTCCACAAGCGGCTCATCGACATCGTCGACCCGAACGCGAAGACCATCGACAGCCTGCAGCGCATCGAGTTGCCGGCCGGCGTCGACATCGAGATCAAGATCCAGAGCAACTGAGTCTCGATCCCGAATCATTGGGGGAATCACGAACGGCCCTGCCCGGCACTGCCGGTCAGGGCCGTTCCGCGTCCCGACGAACTCAAGTTCGCGCACCCCCGTCCCGAGGAACTCGAGTTCCTCAGGACATAGGGTGCGGGCATGCAGGAACTCGACACGCACCTCGGTGGCCGCCGACCGTTCGGCCTGAACTACTGGCCGTTGCCGGAGGACGACCCCGGGGTGGAGATCCCCCGTGAGTCGATCCGGCTGGTCAGCCCCGACGGGGCGTTGGTGCGCGGCGTGCTCTGGACGCCCCCGAACGGCAAGCCGTGGAAGACGGCGGTCATCCTCAGCCACCCGCGGGGTGACTTCAGCGTGCACTATGCGTGTCCGCTGCTCGCTGCAGCCGGGTACGCGGTGTTGGGCTTCGGCACGCGCTACATGAACAACGACACCGACTGCCTGCACGAGAACTGCATCGTCGACGTGAAGACCGTGTACGACGAGATGAAGCGCCGAGGCGCGGAGGCCGTGGTGCTGCTCGGCAACTCGGGGGGAGGCAGCCTGATGGCGCTCGCCCAGACCGAACTGGGCATCGGGGACGGGTGGATCGGTATGGCGGCCCACCCGGGCGAGGGTGTGTTCATGCTGCAGGTCATCGACCCGAGCGTGGCTGACGAGGCTGATCCGTTCAGCACGGTGCCCGAACTCGACATGTACAACCCCGACAACGGCTGGAGGCCCTGGCCAGAGCCGTGCGTCTACGAACCTGCCTGGTTGGCGCGCTACCGCGAGGCCCAGATGCAGCGTGTTGCGCGTATCGACGCGGTCGCCAAGGCCAGCATCGCCGAGGCCGTGGATGCCGGTGGAAGGTTGAGGGCCATCGACAAGGACGCCGATGTGCGTGGATGGCGCGAGATGCGGCGCAGGGCCGTGTTCACCAGGTACCTCACGATCTACCGCACGTTGGCCGACCCGGCGTACCTCGATCTGTCGATCGACCCCGACGAGCGGCCGATGGGCAGCCTGTTCGCCTTCCCGGACCCCTTCGACGCCAACTACGGCAGGGGAGGCCTGGCCCGCACGATGACCGCCCGGGGCTGGCTGAGCACGTGGTCGGGGTTGTCGAGCCACGCCAAGTTGGCCGACACGATGCCCCGTGTGACCGTGCCCACCATCTTGGTGCACCCAACCGCCGACACCGAGATCCGCGTCTGGCAGGCCAAGGAGATCGTGGCCAACGCCGGTGCCGCAGACACGACGTACGTGGAACTGAAGGGCGCACCGCACTACCTGGAGGGTCACCGGCGTGAGGCGCTCGCGATCGTGGCCGACTGGATGGCCAAGCGGTTCCCCTGAACCTGCGCGACGCGGGTTGCCGCACTGCGGAATCCGCCGGTAGTGTTCTCTCCTTGTGTGCGGCGGCCCTGCCGTCCTGCACAGCAATCGATGTCCGTGCGAGCCCCCGGGTACCACACGGCAACAACTTGAATCCGGTGCTCCGCCGGCCCATGGGCCTGCGGAGCATTTGCGTGTAATCCGAAAACCCGGTTCTCCGGGTCCGACCGAAAAGGCTGCCGACATGGCACTCAAAGCGATCGTTGGCGAGAAAGTCGCCATGAGCCAGGTGTGGGTGAACGACAAGGTCGTTCCCGTCACCGTGCTGCGCGTCGAACCCGCTCGCATCGTCCAGGTGAAGACCACCGAGCGAGACGGCTACACCGCGCTGCAGGTCACCTATGGCCACCGCGACCCGAAGAAGTTGAACAAGGCTGAGGCCGGCCACTTCGCGTCCGCCGGCGTCGACGCCGGCCGTCGCCTCGTGGAGCTGCGTCTCGACTCGGTCGACGGCTTCGAGGTCGGTCAGGAGATCAAGGTCGACCTGCTGGCCGAGGGTGAGAAGGTCGACGTGACGGCCGTCAGCCGTGGCAAGGGCTTCGCCGGCACCATGAAGCGTCACAACTTCAGTGGTCAGGGTGCCAGCCACGGTAACCACAAGCACCACCGTGCTCCCGGCTCGATCGGCTCGTGCAGTTTCCCGGGTCGCGTGTTCAAGGGTCTGCGCATGGCCGGTCACATGGGCCACGAGCAGGTCACCACCCTGAACCTCGAGGTCGTTCAGGCCGACGTCGAGCGCAACCTCCTGCTGGTGAAGGGCTCGGTGCCGGGTCCGAACGGCGGGGTCGTCATCGTCCGCAACGCAGTGAAGGGCAAGTGATGAGCAGCATCACCCTCAAGACCGCCGCCGGCAAGGATGCCGGCTCGCTCGAGCTCGACGACGCCGTGTTCGGCGTGCAGCCGAACGTGCCGGTGATGCACCAGGTGGTGACGGCCCAGTTGGCCGCCCGCCGTGCCGGCACCCAGAGCACCAAGACCCGCTCGGAAGTGAGCGGTGGTGGCAAGAAGCCGTTCAAGCAGAAGGGCACGGGCAACGCCCGTCAGGGCTCGACCCGTTCCCCGCACTACAGCGGCGGTGGCGTGGCACTCGGCCCCAAGCCGCGCAAGTACGGCCAGAAGACCCCGAAGAAGATGGTGAAGCTGGCCCTGCGCTCGGCCCTCAGCGACCGCGCCGCAGAGGGCAAGGTCGTCGTCGTCGACGAGTGGGGCTTCGAGGCTCCCAAGACCAAGGCCGCCAAGGCCGCCCTCGCCGCCCTCGGCGTGCAGGGCAAGGCGCTCGTGGTGGTCGACACCAACGACACCAACACCATCCGCAGCTTCCTGAACCTGCCCGAGGTGCAGTTGATCGAAGTGCGCGAACTCAACGCCTACGACGTGCTCTGCAGCGACTTCGTGGTGTTCAGCAAGGCCACCCTGCCCAGCACGAAGGACGGCGAGTGATGAAGGACCCCCGTGACATCATCCTGGCACCGGTGGTGTCGGAGAAGAGCTACGCCCTCATCGAGCAGGGCGTCTACACCTTCAAGGTGCACCCCAGCGCCAGCAAGCCCGAGATCAGCGATGCGATCGAGGCCATCTGGGGCGTGCAGGTGCTGAAGGTGAACACCCTGAACCGCAAGGGCAAGGTCACTCGCGCACGCCGCGTCGGCCGCGCCGGCAGCAAGCCCGACACCAAGCGGGCCATCGTCACCCTGGCAGCGGGCAACGAGATCCCGCTGTTCGAGAACTGAGGCACGTCGTCATGGCCATTCGTTCCCGCAAGCCCACGAGCGCCGGTCGCCGGTTCCAGACCAGCTCGGACTTCGGTGAGATCACCAAGAGCTCACCCGAGAAGTCGCTGGTCTCGCCGCTGACCAAGTCCGGCGGTCGCAACGCCTACGGTCGCAAGAACGCCCGTCACCGCGGTGGCGGCCACAAGCGCCAGTACCGCATGGTCGACTTCAAGCGCACCAAGGACGGCGTGACCGCCAAGGTCGCCGCCATCGAGTACGACCCCAACCGCACCTGCCGCATCGCGCTGCTGCACTACGCAGACGGCGAGAAGGCCTACATCCTGGCCCCCAAGGGCCTCAACGTGGGCGACCACGTGAGCAGCGGCCAGGGTGCCGACATCAAGCCGGGCAACGCCCTGCCGTTGCGTTACATCCCCGTGGGTACCACGGTGCACAACGTCGAGCTGCGCCCCGGTCAGGGCGGCAAGCTCGGTCGCTCGGCCGGCATGGCCGTGCAGTTGGTGGCCAAGGAAGGCGAGTTCGCCACCCTCCGTCTGCCCAGCACCGAGATGCGCCGAGTGCTCATCGACTGCCGCGCCACGGTCGGCGAGGTCGGCAACAGCGAGCACGAGCTCGTGAAGGTCGGCAAGGCCGGTCGCAACCGCTGGAAGGGCGTCCGCCCGCAGACCCGTGGTGTGGCCATGAACCCGGTCGACCACCCGCTCGGTGGTGGCGAGGGCCGCACCTCCGGTGGTCGCCCCGCCGTGTCGCCCTGGGGCAAGCCCGAGGGTGTTCGCACCCGCAACACCAACAAGCCGTCGCAGAAGCTCATCGTGCGCCGTCGTCGCACCTCGAAGGGCCGGAGGTAATCGCCCATGTCACGCAGCCTGAAGAAGGGCCCGTTCGTCGACGACCACCTGCTGAAGAAGGTCGACGCCCAGAACGCGGTCGGTGAGCGCAAGGTCATCAAGACCTGGAGCCGCCGCAGCACCATCATCCCCGACATGGTCGGTCACACGATCGCCGTCCACGACGGTCGCAAGCACGTGCCGGTGTACGTCACCGAGAGCATGGTCGGACACAAGCTGGGTGAGTTCAGCCCCACCCGCACGTTCAAGTACCACGCCGGCCAGGAGAAGAACGCGAAGGGACGCCGCTGATGACCGGTCCGAAGCTGAACGAAGGCTCGTTCGTCGCAGGCGAGCGCACCGGCACCAAGGCCAGCGCCAAGTACGTGCGCATGTCGGCCAGCAAGGTGCGTGCGGTGCTCGACCTGATCCGCGACCTTCCCGTGCGCCGCGCCGATGAGGTGCTGCAGTTCACCGATCGCGAGGCCGCCCGCGTGGTCCGCAAGGTGCTCGCCAGCGCAGTCGCCAACGCCGTCCACAACTCCGAGCAGGATGCCGAGGAGCTGTACGTGAAGGCGGCGTTCGCCGACGAGGGCCCCACCCTCAAGCGCTTCACGCCCCGCGCCCGTGGCCGCGCCGGCCGCATCAACAAGCGCACGGCCCACATCACCGTCGTGGTCGATCGTCTCGAGGACGACCGCATCGAAGTGGTGCGCAACCGTGAGGCCCGCCGCACCGCTGCCGGCCGTCGCCGTGCCTCCGCTGGTGGCACCGCTGCCTCGCGCAGCGCCCGCGTCGCCAAGAGCCGCCAGAACGCCGCCGCCGCCAAGGCCGCCGTCTCGGGCGAGACCGTCGAGGCCGTCGAGGCGCCCGCCGACGAGCAGTCGGTGCAGGATTTCGCCGATCTCGGTGCAGCCGAGGCCCAGGACGCCGCTCCCAGCTTCGTGGGTGCCGTTCTGGCCGAGGGCGACGACGCCCCCGAGGGCCACGAGATCAAGGGCAACCTGCAGTCGATGCTGTACCACGAGCCCGGCAGCCGCTACTACAGCCAGACCAAGGCCGAGTACTGGTTCGACACCGTGGAGAACGCCGAGGCCGCCGGCTTCAGCGTGCCGCCCAGCCAACAGGACACCGACGACTCGGCCGAGGAGGCCAACTGATGGGCCAGAAGATCAATCCCTACGGCTTCCGCCTCGGTGTGACCACCGAGTGGAAGAGCCGCTGGTTCAGCGAGCGCGACTACAAGACCTACCTCACCGAGGACTGGAAGATCCGCAAGGCGCTGATGACCAAGCTGGAGTCCGCAGCGGTCAGCCGTGTCGAGATCGAGCGCACCCGCGACAAGGTCCGCGTCGACATCCACACCGCTCGTCCCGGCATCGTCATCGGTCGCCGTGGCGCCCAGGCCGACGAGTTGCGTGCCCTGCTCACCCAGATCACCGGCAACCCGAAGGTGCAGCTGAACATCGTCGAGATCAAGAGCCCCGAGCTCGACGCTGCGCTCATCGCCCAGGGTGTGGCCGACCAGTTGGTGAACCGCATCGCGTTCCGCCGTGCCATGAAGCGTGCGGTGCAGAACGCCCAGAAGGCCGGCGCACTCGGCATCCGCGTGCAGTGCTCGGGCCGTCTCGGCGGCGCCGAGATGAGCCGCACCGAGTGGTACCGCGAAGGTCGCGTGCCGCTGCACACGCTGCGCGCCGACATCGACTACGGCATGCGCGAGGCCCGCACCTCGAGCGGTCGCGTCGGTGTGAAGGTGTGGATCTACAAGGGCGACATCGTGCCCTACAAGGCCCAGACCGAGGACAAGATCACCCGTGAGGCAGCGATGGCCGTGGGCGAGGCTGCCGGCCTCGGCGCCCCCGCTCGCAAGGTCGTGTCGTCGGGTGCGCGTCGCAAGGCCGACGAGCCCGAGCTCGAGGCGGCTCCCCTCGTGAAGGAAGCCGATCCCGAGCTCGAGAAGCTGCTGGACGAAGAAGAAGACATCGCTCGTCGTACCCACGAAGGGCACGAAGCACCTCACTTCCGTGGGGAGGACTGATCCACCATGTTGATGCCCCGCAAAGTCGCACACCGCAAGCACCACCGTGGCCGCACCGCCGGTCTCTCGAAGGGTGGG
>JBJTXX010000493.1:0-10178 GCA_046082485.1 Actinomycetota bacterium | reverse complement strand
GATGACGCTGTCGCGTTGGCGGATGTGGCGGCCGAACCACTCGATCACGTCGCCGTACACGTTCGGCGTGTAGCACTCACCGAACCGGAATTCGCGATCGAGATCTGCCATGCGGTGATGGACGTCGTGGAACCCACCCCTGAGCGACCGCTGATCCTGAACCTGCCGGCGACGGTCGAGTGCTACACGCCGAACGTGTACGGCGACGTGATCGAGTGGTTCGGCCGCCACATCCGCCAACGCGACAGCGTCATCATCAGCCTGCACCCGCACAACGACCGGGGCACCGCCACCGCCGCGGCGGAGATGGGCATGCTCGCCGGCGCCGACCGGGTTGAGGGCACGCTGTTCGGCAACGGCGAGCGCACCGGGAACGTCGATGTCGTGAACCTGGCCATCAACCTGTTCGTGAACGGGGTGGACCCGGAACTCGACATCAGCGACATCGATGCCCTCCGCCGGGTCACCGAGTACTGCAACCGCCTGCCCGTGCACCCCCGGCACCCGTGGGTGGGCGACCTCGTGTACACGGCGTTCAGCGGAAGTCATCAGGACGCGATCAAGAAGGGCTTCGAGGCGCTGAACCGGCGGGCCGAGTCCAACGGCGGCGAGTACCCGACATGGGGCGTGCCGTACCTTCCGCTCGACCCGAAGCACCTCGGGCGCAGCTACGAGGCGGTGATCCGGGTGAACAGCCAGAGCGGCAAGGGCGGCGTCGCCTACGTTATGAAGGCCGAGCATGGTTTCGACCTGCCGCGTCGGCTGCAGATCGAGTTCTCGAAGATGATCCAGCACATCACCGAGGATTCCGGCACGGAGATCAGCCCGATCGTCATGTGGGAGGAGTTCCAGAACGAGTACCTGCCGGCAGAGCCGCGCTTCCGTCTCAGCGGCCACGAACTGCGCAGCGACTCCTCGGGCGTCACCTCGATCACCGCGCAACTGCTCGTCGACGGCTCGCCGGTGACGGTGAGCGGCGAGGGCAACGGGCCCATCGATGCGTTCGTCCACGCGCTGCGCAACGGCCTTGCCAGCACGGTCGACGTGCTCGACTACGCAGAGCACGCCATGGGCCAGGGCTCGCAGGCAACCGCGGTTGCCTACGTCGAGACCAGCGCCGCAGACGGCAGCGTGCTGTGGGGGGTCGGCACCGACCCGAGCACCGTCACCGCATCGCTGCGGGCCGTGCTCAACGCCCACGAACGACACTCCGCCTGACGGCGCGGCTACGGTCTGTCCGATCCCGAACACCCAGGAGGTCGCGATGAAGGTCAGTGTGGATTTCGACGTGTGCGCAAGCACCGGAGCCTGCATGCAGGTGTGCCCCGAGGTGTTCGAGGTGCGCAGCGACGGCTACCTCTACATCCTCCAGGAGGAACCCGGCGAGGAACTCCGCGACAAGGTGCAGATGGCGGCCGACATGTGCCCGACGGCAGCCATCACCATCGAGGACTGACACCGCTCACCGACCGATCCGGTCGCGACGAGTAGCGTCGCGACCGTGCTGCTCGCCGCGTCGGCTTCCTCCCTCATCAGCAGGGCAGGCGGGATCATCGCCTGGCTGTTGATCGCCGCAAGCATGCTGTGGGGCACGGTGTTGTCCACCCGACTGCTGCGACGCACCACCCTGCCGATCTGGCTCCTGGGACTGCACCGGTGGCTGTCCGTGACGGGCGCTGCACTGGTCGCCGTCCACGTGCTCGGCGCGCTGGGCAACCACCGGACCGGGATCGGGGTCGTCGATGTCCTCGTGCCGGGGCGCAGCGACTGGCGCGCCGGAGCCATCACCTGGGGTGTGGTGTCGATGTACCTGCTGATCGCGGTCACCGCGGCCTCGCTGTTGATGCGCTCGCTGCCACGAAGGATCTGGCACGCCAGCCACCTGTTGGCCTATCCGCTGTTCATCGCCTGCACGCTGCACGCGTACCAGGCCGGCACCGATCGCTCGAACCGTCTGCTGTTGTGGGGCGGACTGGTGATCGCCGAGGTCGTGCTGGGCATGGCCCTGTTCCGGCTGTTCACCTATCTGCCCGTCCGGCGCGCCCAGGCGGCCCGCAGCGCCGCACCGACCGCGAAGTAACTTCGGGCCGTGCCGTTCCACCAACACCTTCGCGAGGCATGGACGCGTTCCGGCTCGATGCTGTGCGTCGGCCTCGACCCCGACCCTGCACGGTTCCCCGACTCGGTGAACGGCTCGGTGCTCGACTTCTGCACTGCGATCGTCGATGCAACCGCCGACGTCGTCTGCGCGTTCAAGCCGCAGATCGCCTACTTCGCCGCAGTCGGCGCCGAGCGCGAACTGGAACGACTGTGCACGCACATCCGTGAACAGCATCCAGGGGTGCTGCTGGTGCTCGATGCCAAGAGGGGCGACATCGGAAGCACGGCCGAGCAGTACGCCCGGGAGGCCTTCGACCGTTACGGCGCACACGTCGTCACGGTGAACCCCTATCTCGGGGGCGATTCCGTCGAGCCGTTCCTTCGCCATCCGAACGGCGGGGTGTTCGTGCTGTGCCGCACCAGCAACCCCGGCAGCGGCGACTTCCAGTCGCTGCAGGTCGAGGGCCGACCGCTGTACCAACACGTCGCCCATCGCGTCGCGACCGAGTGGAACACGATCGGCGACTGCGGTCTCGTGGTCGGGGCTACCTATCCCGAGGAACTCAGCGAGGTGCGGGCCCTGGTGGGTGACCTGCCACTGCTGGTTCCCGGCGTCGGGGCCCAGGGCGGCGACGTGCAGGCCACCGTGGAGGCGGGCACCGACTCTGCGGGTGCTGGCATGGTGATCAACTCGTCGCGGGCGATCCTCTACGCATCGAAGGGCCCGAACTTCGCGGACGCCGCCCGCGTCGAGGCCATCGCCACCCGCGACGCCATCCGCTCCCACATCCCGCGATGAGCGCACCCGTCCTCGAGTTCGTGTTCGAGATCCGGGCTGCGGTCACCGGCCCTCGACACGTCGGCCGCGGCCCGCACGAGGTGCTCGAGGTCTACCCGATCATCGGTGGCACCGTGAGCGGACCCCGACTGCACGGCACGGTCACTGGGGTCGGTGCCGACTGGGCGGTGACGCGCGGCGAGGTCACCGAGGTCGAGGCCCGATACCTGCTGCAGGCCGACGACGGGGCCTTGATCGATGTCGTGAACCGGGGCATCTACCGCGACGAGGGCGCCTACTTCTTCACCACCCCGATGTTCCGCACCGACGCCGCGGCGCATCGGTGGCTCACCGAGTCGGTGTTCGTGGGCGCCGCCAAGGAGGACGCCGGCGACATCGTGATCACCGTCTACGTCCTGGCAGCCTGAACAGCAAGCCGTCCCGAGGAACTTGCGTTTGCGCGAGCCTGTCCCGAGGAACTTGAGTTCGCGTGGGTCAGCCGGCGAGTTGGACGACGGAGGTGATGCCGGGGGCCGCACGCAGCCCGGTGATCACCGACTCGGGCACGATGCCGGTGGGGGCAATGAGCATCACGGCCGTGCCGGGCACCGATGCCCGACCGACGTCCATGTCGGCGATGTTGACGCCGGCATCGCCGAGCAGTGTGCCCACGGTGCCGATCACACCCGGACGGTCGTCGTTCTTCACCATCAGCATGTGCTGTGCCGGCGGCACGTCGAAGTGGTGGTCGTCGATCATGACGATGCGTTGCTCGCTGCGTCGCCCCACCAGCGTGCCCGACAGGCTGTGGCCGGCGCTACGCAGGGTGAGCAGGTTCACGAAGTCTGCCGAGGTGGAGCAGTTCGTGTCGCGGATCTCGATACCGGCCTGCTGCGCCAACTGCGGGGCATTGACGTAGGTGACCGGTTCGTCACTGACCGCCGCGAAGAAGCCCTTCATCGCGGCAAGCGTGAGGATGCGGGTGTCGTAGCCGGCGATGTCGCCCTCGGCGCAGACCTCCAGCACGCCAGCGCCGGAGGGCCCCACCTCGGACGCACCCACCAGGGAGGCGAACAACCGACCGAGGCGCTCGGCCAGCGGCAGGAACGGCCGCAGTGTCTCGTTCGCCTCCGCCGCATCGACGTTGACGGCGTAGGGCACGAAGTCGCCGGCGAGCGCCAGCAGCACCATGTCGGCGATGGTGTCACCCGCCTTGTCCTGCGCCTCACGGGTGCTGGCGCCGAGGTGGGGGGTGACGACCACGCTGTCGAGGCCGAACAGCGGCGACGACGTGCACGGTTCGGTGGCGAACACATCGACCGCAGCACCGGCGATGATGCCGTCGCGCACGCAGTCGGCCAGCGCCTGCTCGTCGACGATGCCACCGCGAGCCACGTTGATGACACGCAGCGACGGCTTCGCCTTCAGCAGCCGGTCGCGGTTCACCAGACCGGTGGTCTCGCGCGTCTTGGGCAGGTGCACGGTGAGGAAGTCGGCCTCGGCAACCGCCTGATCGAGCGGCAGCAACTCGACACCCATCTGCCGGGCCCTCTCGGTCGACACGAACGGGTCATAGGCCACCAGCCGCATACCGAACGCCTTGGCGCGGTCGGCCACGAGCTTGCCGATGCGGCCGAGCCCGATGATGGCCAGCGTCTTGTCGGCGAGTTCCACGCCCTCCCAGCGGGCCCGTTCCCAACGCCCGGCGGTGAGCGCCGCATGCGCCTGGGGCACGTTGCGGGCCTGCGACAGCAGCAGCGCCATGGTGTGCTCGGCTGCCGAGACGATGTTGCTCTGTGGCGCATTGACCACCATGACGCCGCGACGGGTCGCTGCCTCCACGTCGACGTTGTCGAGACCGATACCGGCTCGGCCCACGACCACGAGATCGGTTCCCGCCGCCAGCACCTCTGCGGTGACCTGGGTGGCGGACCGGATGATGAGCGCCTGCACGCCCACGACGGCCTGCATCAGACCCGAGAGATCGGTGTGCACCACCACCTCGTGTCCGGCCGCGCGGAGACGACCGAGACCGCCCTCGGCGATGTCTTCAGTGACCAAGATGCGAGCCATGCCGCACATCGTTACCCGCAACCGGCGGAGATCGGAACCGACTTGGACGAAGTGTTCACGGGCCACCCATCCGCTGCGTCCGCCTCACCGTTCGGCTGCCGGCACGGGTACATTCGCGACACCACCAACGACCAGCACAGATCAGGAGACACACGTGTCGCACATGTTCCTTTCCGAGGAGTGGATGACCGCCGCGAAGGCGATCCGCGAGAAGTACGCCGCCACTGCCGCGAAGCCCTCCGCCATCATCCGCATGAACCAGGTGATCACCGACGTTCCCTTCGGCGACGGCACCGTCAAGAGCTTCCTCGACACCTCGTCGGGTGAAGTGGTGATGGAACTCGGCGAACTCGAGACCGCCGACGTCACCGTGACCACCGACTACGACACCGCCCGCAAGGTGTTCGTCGACCAGGACCAGGCCGCCAGCATGCAGGCGTTCATGGCCGGCAAGATCAAGGTGCAGGGCGACATGATGAAGATGATGGCCATGCAGACCGGCATGCCGCAGGACGACGCCGCCAAGCAGATCGCCGCAGAGATCAAGGCCATCACGCTCTGACGGTCAGCGGGGTGTGCTGCGCACGAACCCCGCCGCCAGCGCCCCGAGTGTTGCCACCGCAGCCGCGACGGCGAACGCCGTGTGGAACGGCCCGAAGTCGTCGTGCGCTGCTGACGAACTCAGTGTCGCCAGCACTGCTGACCCCAGCACACCCCCCAACTGGTTCATCAGCTGCTGCAGCGCGCCCACGACACCGATGTCCGAGGGGTCGACAGCCGTGGTCATCAGCGATGTGAGGGCCGGAGAAGCGATACCCAGGCCGATGCCCGACAGCGCCGTGGCCACCACGATGACGAGATAGCCGTCGCCGAGCGAGATCCGCGCCCACATCAGCATCGAGCCGACCAGCACGAGCGCGCCCACCACGCCGGCAGCACGCTCACCCACCCGCATCGTGACCGAACCCGCGATCGGGGCGATCAGCGAGAACGCCAGAGGACGGGCGATCACGAACATGCCCACGGTGGTGGTGGCGAACAGGAACCCTCGTGGCCGCCCCAGCACCTGCGGGATGAGGAAGAACCCTCCCATGTACGCGAAGTTGGTCAGCAGTTGGCTGATCGCCGGGAACGCGAGGTTGCGCGCCCGGAACCACCGCAGCACCACCAGGGGCTCGGCGGCCCGTTGCTCGACCCACACGAACACGGCCATGGCAATCGCGGACACCACGAAACACGCCACTGTCGGCGCGCTGCCCCACCCCCAGATACGACCCTGGCTGATGCCCGCCAGCAGACTCGACGCGCCGACCCCCAACGTCACCGAACCGGGGATGTCGAATCTCACACCGTCGCGCCGATCGGTGGCCGGTAACAGCCACCAGGCCACGACAGCGCCGATCAGGCACAGCGGGGCCTGCAGCACGAAGATCGCCCGCCACGACACGTGGTCGACCAGCGGCGCCGCAGCCACCACACCCAGCACCGGCGAACCTGCCGTGACGAAACTCCAGTAGCTCAACGGCTTGACCCGCTCACCCGCCGGGAACACCCGGTTGATGTAGGCCATCGCCGACGGGCCGCAGGCGGAACCGGCCGTGGCCGACAGGGTGCGGAACAGGATCAGGGATGCTGGGTCCCAGGCCAGGGCAGAGAGCGCCGCGAACACCGCGGCCAACAGCAGCCCACCCACGAAGATCCGCTTGTGACCCCACAGGTCACCCGCCTTGCCGAAGGCAGGGCCCACCACACCGAAGGCCAACATCGGAGCGGTGATGGCCCACGTCAGCACCGACACGCTCGAGCCCATCCGTTCGGCGATGTGCTCGAGCGACACCACCAGCACGGTGATGGTGAAGCCGGTCGTGAACAGGCCCGCCAGCACCACCCAGAGCACCGCCCACTTCGGCTGGACACCGACGGCGGCCTGCAGTTGACGGCGCAGGTCCTCGCGCCGTTGGCTCACTGATGCGGTGCGAGCGGTTCGAGCGCCTCGGCCAGTTCCTGCACGGTCCAGCGGGTGTCGCGATCGACGCCCTGCCCGCGCTTCCAGCTCTCGATCATCGTGACGGTGCCACCCTGCACGAGGAAGGTCTCACCGTTGAAGGCACAGCGTTCGGACGCCAGATAGGCCACCAGGGGCGAGATGTTCGCGGGGTCCCACTGGTCGAACGCGCCTTCCTTCGGCTTCATGATGTCGTCGAGGCCCGGCGTTGCGAGCGTCAGCCGGGTGCGAGCCCCGGGAGCGATCGTGTTGCTCTTCACGTGGTATCGCTGCAGTTCCTTGGCGATGATCTGGCTGAACGTGGCGATGCCCGTCTTCGCAGCGCCGTAGTTGCTCTGGCCGGGATTGGCGAACAGGCCGGAAGTGCTGCTGGTGTGCACGATGTTGCGCGGCTTGGTGACGCCCGCCTTGTGCTGCTCGCGCCAGTAGGCAGCTGCCCAGCGGGTGGGAGCGAAGTGACCCTTGAGGTGGACGGCGATCACCGCATCCCATTCCTCCTCGGTCATGTTGACCAGCACCCGGTCACGAAGGATTCCTGCGTTGTTGACCAGGATGTCGAGGTCGCCGAAGGTCTCGACGGCCTGGTTCACCATCCGCTGGGCGCCCTCCCAGTCCGCGACGTTGTCGCCGTTGACCACGGCCTCGCCGCCCATGGCCCGGATCTCTTCCACGACCTGTTGGGCGGGCGTGAGATCGGTGCCGGTGCCGTCGTTCGCGCCGCCGAGGTCGTTCACCACGACCTTGGCACCCTCGGCCGCGAACAACAGCGCGTGCTCGCGGCCGATACCGCGACCGGCCCCGGTGATGATGGCCACGCGGCCGTCGAGAGAACCCATGGTGAACCTCCTGCTCGCCTGCGGCAACAGTACCGATGCGGTCAGATGGTTGCGAAGTAGAGGTCGACAGTCGTGCCCCGCGGGTACTGCTGACCGGCGGAGGCGTACTGGCCCCCCACGACCGCGGCGCTGAATGCGAGGGTCGGGTCGCCGTACACCGTGCCGACCGTGAAGCCCGCACCCTCCAGCGTTGCCCGGATCGCCGTGGCATCGAGGGCGACCAGTGACGGGAACCCGATGAGATCGGGCCCCTTCGAGAGGAAGACCGTGACGGTGTCGCCGCGTTGGACCGTCGACGTGGCAGCAGGGTCGACTCTCGCCACCTGACCGGCTGGCACCGTTGCGCTGAACTCGTCGGCGCCCTGCTGCACGACGAGCCCTTCCGCCTCGAGCGCAGCCGTTGCCTCCGCCAGGGTCTTGCCCGCGAGATCAGGCACGACGCGCGGCCGCGGCCCGGCCGACACGACCACCTGCACGGCCGTCCCCTTCGTCACCGTCGAGCCGGCGAGCAGCGTCGGCTGCTCGGGCACGCTCCAGCTGATGACCTCGTCGAGGGCCACCGTCTCGTCGTACACCGGGTCACCGATCTGGGCGACCAGACCCAGTGCCTCGAGCGTCGCCTTCGCGTCGGCGGAGGTGCGGCCCCGCAGTTCCGGAAGGGTGCGCGGTGCCGGCCCCGAACTGACGTAGATGTTGATGACGCTGCCCTCGGTGAGCACAGTGCCCTCGGCAGGGTCGGTGCGGATGACGCTGCCGACCGCGACGAGATCGCTGGCTTCCTCCTGCACCAGGGACTCGAACTTCCCGGCGATGGCGTTGAGCGCAACGCCTTCCTCCATGCCGGCAAGGGCCGGGATGGGAATCCGGTCCGGTCGAGCGACGTACCAACCGATGCCTGCCGCGGCGACAACGATCGCCGCCAGTGCGGCGATCACCCAACGGCGGTTCCGGCGAGGTGAATCCTCCGCTTGGGCCTCGGCGTCGCCGGGCCCCGCAGGCACCACGTCGGGGTCGCGCTCGGTGCCGTCGGTCGCATCGCCCTCTGCGACCGGAGCCGCCCCGGTGCCGTCGGTCTCGGTGCCGTCGGTCTCGGTGCCGTCGGCGGCGGCGTCCGTCAGCGGCCCGTCGACGGCGAGCACACCCGTAGGATCGACGGCCTCACCCGGGGTGCCGGGGTCGGGGCCGAACAGCGAGGTGACGAGAATGGGCAGCGGCGCCGGCCGGGGCAGTCGCTGTGCCGCTGCCACGAGGGCCCTGCCCAATTCGGCCGCCGTGAACCGATCCGCTGGGGTGGGCCGGCCGGCACGCTCGAGCACGCTGGCGAGCGGCCCGAGATCGGCCGACACCGGCATCAACTTGTCGACCCGGTTGGCCAACGTCGACACCGTCGAGTCGCCTGCGAAGGGAACCGACCCGGTCAGCGTCTCGAGCAGCGTGAGGCAGAGCGCGTACATGTCGCTCTTCGGGCCTCTCGGCTCGCCGACCGCTTCCTCCGGCGAGGCGTACTGAGCGGCATCGTTGGGCCGATGGCTGGCTCCGCCAGTCGCATCGATGAGCAGCGATGCCAGCCCCACATCAACCAGTCGCAGGCGGCGATCGGCTCCGAACACGAGCGTTGCGGGGCGGATGTCGCCGTGCACCACGCCACGTCGGTGCAACGCGTCGAGCGCCTTGCAGGCATCGAGCCCCACCATCAGCGCCTGCGACGGCGTGAGCAGGCGCCCCCGGTCGAGCAGGTCGCGCACGCTTCCCCCGGCAAGTTGCTCGGACACCACGTAGAGCACCTTCTGCCCGTTCCAGTCCGCGCTGCCCCACGCCAACGTGCGTGCCAGGTGAGGGTGCTGCAACGTTCCGACCGCGTCGAGCGTCAAGCGGAACGCCGACTGCACATCGGGGTCGGCCGACAGGTCAGGGTGCACCATCTTCACGACGACCGGTTGTTCGGTCTCGGCGTCGACGGCTTCGAACAGACCGGAGTCCGCCGATGCACCCCGGCGTGCACCGAGGCGGTAGCGCTCGGCGAACACCACGGCCGGTGGCTGCTGGATCGAATCATCCGACATGGTGCGCGAACGCTATACCGGCACCGGCGTTCGCGCACCGCGTTGTGCGAATCACCGGCCGAGGGGCGAGAATGCAACCATGAGCCCGTCGATCCGTCGCCCGCAGTGGCCGTTGCTCCTCGCGAGCCTTGCGATCGCCGGGTGCCTCGTGGCGATCGGGCTCGCCGTCGCAGGCTCGGTGACCGGTCGTGATGCGCTGAACCTGCCGACAGTGATCGAGCAGATCGATCCACTGCCCGCAGCCGTGCGGGTGCCGGCGCAGACCTCGGTGTTCATCGACCTGCAGTCCGGCTACGAGGGCGTGCTGGTGATCGACGGCCTGG
>JBJTXX010000492.1:0-656 GCA_046082485.1 Actinomycetota bacterium | reverse complement strand
GGTGCTGCTGATCGGGTTCCTCTTCGGGCCGATCATCGCCCGGACGATCCGTGCATCGGTCTTCACCGAACGCAACCTCGACTACGTACGCGCCGCCGAACTGCGTGGGGAACGAAGCTCTTACATCATGTTCGTCGAGATCCTGCCCAACGTGGTGGGCCCGATCGTGGTCGAGTTCACGGTTCGCCTCGGCTACGCCGTGTTCACGATGGCAGGTCTGGCATTCATCGGCTTCGGCACCCAGCCCGGCTCACCGGACTG
Source organism: Actinomycetota bacterium (assembly GCA_046082485.1). Classification (GTDB taxonomy): domain Bacteria; phylum Actinomycetota; class Acidimicrobiia; order Acidimicrobiales; family Ilumatobacteraceae; genus UBA668. The sequence goes on along the minus strand of JBJTXX010000492.1, from coordinate 395 downwards.
GGGCCGCACCATCTTCGAGGAACGCACCGGCCTGCTCAGCGACGCATGGTGGCCGTGCGTGATGCCGGCACTGGCGCTCGCCTCGTTGGTGGTCGCCATCAACCTCATCGCCGATGCCATCCAGGGGCTGATCGACCAGTGAGCACGCCCGCCCTCGAGTTCTCCGACCTCCGCCTCGGCTACGAGGTGCGCGGCCAGATCCGTGAGGTGCTGCGCGGCGTCTCGTTCGCGGTGCGACCCGGCGAGTCGTACGGTCTCGTCGGCGAGAGCGGCTGCGGCAAGAGCACCGCTGCATACGCCGCCGTGCGCTATCTGCCACCCAACGCGCACATACTCGGCGGCACCGTGTCACTGGCCGGCCGCGACGTGATGGGCCTCGACCGCGAGGAACTGCG
>JBJTXX010000491.1:0-1476 GCA_046082485.1 Actinomycetota bacterium | reverse complement strand
GCATGGCCTATGCAGAGGCGCTCGGTGACTGGGGCGATCTCGGTGGGTACGACCTCGAGGCTCAGTGGGCGGCATCGGCGCAGCGCAGCGTGAAGACCCCGGTCACGGATTTCTCCACCAGAAAGGTGGGCGAACTGTCGGGCGGCGAGCGCAAGCGCCTCGTGCTCGACCTGCTGTTGTCCTCCGGCGCCGACATCCTGTTGCTCGATGAGCCCGACAACTACCTCGACATTCCCACCCGTGTGTGGCTGGAGGACCAGATCCGCGCCAGCCGCAGCACGATCCTGATGGTCAGCCACGACCGAACGTTGCTCGAGCGCTGCGCCACCAAGATCATCGTCGTGGAGGGCTCGGGGTGCTGGGTGCACGGCGGTTCCTACGCCACGTTCCCCGAGGCACGGCAGAAGCGGCAGGACCTGCTCGGCGATGCGCTGAAGCGTTGGAACGACGAGGAACGTCGCCTGTTCCACCACATGAAGATCATGAAGCAGCGCGCCGCGCAGAACTTCAAGAACGCCACCAAGGCCAACGCAGCCGAGACCCGGTGGGAGAAGTTCGTAGCGGCCGGGCCGCCGCCGCCTCCTGTGCCCGACCAGCAGATCCATGTGTCGCTGCGCGGCGCCGACAGCGCCCGGCGCGTGGTGAAGCTCGACGACGTGAGCGTGGCGAGCCTGTTCCTGCCCTTCAGCGACGAGGTGCACTTCGGTGAGCGGCTCGGCCTGATCGGCCCGAATGGCACCGGCAAGAGCCACCTGCTGGGCGCGCTGGCAGGAACGGCCGAGGAGGTCGAGGGCACCGTCCAGTTCGGTCCGCGCACCAGCGTCGGCATGTTCACCCAGGTGAACGACCGGCCCGACTTCCACGGCAAGCAGTGCATCGACATCGTGCGCCAGCGCGTGTTCGACGACGAGAAGAGCATGAAGTCACTGGCCCGCTACGGCCTGGTGAACAATGCCCGGCAGGAGTTCCAGACGCTCTCGGGTGGGCAGAAGGCCCGGCTCGAGATCCTGTGCCTCGAGCTCGAGGGGCACAACGTGCTGCTGCTCGACGAGCCCACCGACAACCTCGACATCGAGTCGTCGGAAGCGCTCGAGCAGGCGCTCGACGGGTTCCAGGGCACCGTGGTGGCCGTCAGTCACGACCGCACGTTCCTCGCCCGGTTCGACCGTTTCGTGATGATCAACGACGACGGCGAGGTGTACTCGCTGCCCGACTACGAGACCGCCATGGTGGCCCTCGCCGAGCCGTCGAAGCTGACGAACGTGCGTCTGGCCAAGCCGCTCACGCGGTAGGGCGTGTGCCCGAGGGCTGAAGGCCTGACAGCCTCGGTGCCGGCGGTGATGGAGAGCACCGGCCCACCCCGAGCCCACCCCGGGCCCACCCCGGGCCCATCCCGGGCCCCACCCCGAGCCCGCCCCGGGCCCGCCCCGGGCCCCACCCCGAGCCCGCCCCGGGCCCGCCCCTGGCCCACCCCGA
>JBJTXX010000490.1:0-3398 GCA_046082485.1 Actinomycetota bacterium | reverse complement strand
TCGCGGGTGATCTGGTGCTGGTGGTGCCCGGCCACCCGCACCGCTACGGCGCGGGGCGAGGCGGTTGGGAGGAACGGTTCCTCGCCTTCGACGGGCCGATGTTCCGGCTCGCCTCGGAGACCGGACTGCTCGACATCCGGCGACCGGTGCGCTCGCTGGGAGGCGTCGAACCCTGGGCGGCTCGCTTCGACCACTTCCGACTGCGTACTCCGCCCACCACGCCGACGGAACGCGACGCCGAAGCGGCGCTGGTGCTGGGGCTGCTGGCCGACATGGTGGCGGCGGAGCACGCCGCGGCCGCGCACCATCCAGACGAGTGGCTCGATCGATCACGCGAGCTGCTCGGCGCGGACCTCGCAGGAACGGTGCGCCTCGCAGAGGTTGCCGTGTCGGTGGGCATGCCGTACGAGACGTGGCGACGCGCCTTCAGGGCCGCGGAGGGCGTGCCGCCCGCCCGCTTCCGTCTCGACCGTCGGCTCGCCGCGGCGGCCGACCTGCTGCTGACCACGTCGGTGAGCGTGCGCGAGATCGCCGCACGGTTCGGCTTCACCGACGAACGTCACCTCACGGCGCGTTTCCTCGAGACGCACGGTTGCACACCCGCCGCGTTCCGCCGCCGAGGCGCCGGCTCGCCACGGGTACTCTGAGCCGGGGGCCGGGGGAGCAGCACGTGCAGATCGTCGACAGGTTCCCGCAGCAGGTGCGGGACATCGAGAACCTCTGGATCCCGATGCGCGACGGCACGCGCCTGGCCGCCCGGATGTGGCTGCCCGAAGGAGTCGACCAGTGCCCAGTGCCGGCGATCATCGAGTACATCCCGTACCGCAAGCGCGACGGCACCCGCGAGCGTGACGAGGCGATGTACCCGTGGTTTGCCGGCCACGGCTACGCGTGCCTGCGCATCGACATGCGCGGCTCGGGCGACAGCGATGGCCTGCTGTTCGACGAGTACGAACAGCAGGAACTCGACGACGGGGTCGACGCGATCGCGTGGATCGCCGCCCAACCCTGGTGCACCGGCAACGTGGGCATGATGGGCAAGTCGTGGAGCGGCTTCAACGCGTTGCAGGTCGCGGCGCTGCGGCCGCCTGCGTTGAAGGCGATCATCCCCATCCACTCGAGCGACGACCGGTTCCACGACGACGTGCACTACCGAGGTGGCTGCCTGCTGAACGACAACCCCGACTGGTCGGCGGTGATGCAGTCGATCTCGGTGCTGCCGCCCGACCCCGAGGTGGTGGGTGGGCGCTGGCGCGAGATGTGGATGCAACGTCTGGTAGCGCAGCCCTTCTGGCTGTCGCCGTGGATGCGCCACCAGACCAAGGACGCCTACTGGAAGCACGCCTCCGTCAGCGAGCACTACGAGGCCATCGAGTGCGCCGTGTTCGCCGTCGGAGGTTGGGCCGACAGCTACACCAACACTCCCTTCCGCCTGGCCTCCGGCCTGCGAGCGCCGTGGAAGGTGTTGGTGGGGCCGTGGGGGCACCAGTACCCGCTCGACGGCGTGCCCGGCCCGGCGATCGGGTTCCTGCAGGAATGCCTGCGTTGGTGGGACCACTGGCTGAAGGGCATCGACAACGGCGTCATGGACGAGCCGCGGATGCGAGTGTGGATGCAGGAGTCCGTGCGGCCGAGCACCCATCACGCCGAGCGGCCGGGTCGCTGGGTGGCCGAGCACGAGTGGCCGAGTCGTGGGGTGGAGGTGCGGCCGTTGGCCCTCGGCATCGACCGGTTGGGCGGCGGACCCGCCGATGCGGCGGACCTCACCGTGTGGTCGCCTGTCACGACGGGGCTCACCGCCGGGCGCTTCTGCGGTTACGGGGTGCCGGGTGACGCCCCCGGCGATCAGGCAGCCGACGACGCGGTGTCCCTGGTGTTCGACACGGCGCCACTGCCCGACCGGCTCGAGATGCTCGGTGCTGCGGAGGCCGAACTGGAGGTGACGGTCGATCAGCCGAACGCCTTCGTGGTGGTGCGCCTGTGTGACGTGGCCCCCGATGGGTCCTCCACCCGGGTCAGTTGGGGGTTGTCGAACCTCACGCACCGGAACGGGCACGAGGCCGTCGAGCCCGTCGTGCCCGGGGATCGCATGCGGGTGTCGGTGCGGCTCGACCACATCGCCCACTCATTCCCGCCCGGGCACCGAGTGCGGCTGACGGTGTCGAGCGCGCACTGGCCGATCGTGTGGCCGTCACCCGCCCCGGTGGCGCTGACGGTGCACACGGAGGCCAGCAGATTCCTGTTGCCGGTGCGCGACCCGCGGCCTGACGACGACGGGTTGTCGGCGCTGCCCGAACCGCTTCGCGCACGTGGGGGAGCGTTCACCCGGTTGGCCGCAGGCGACAGCGGGCACTCGGTCGAGCGCGACGCCGAGTCGGCAGCAGTGACCGTGCGCGTGTGGGCCAGGGGAGACTTCGAGGCTGGCGAGGGAGTGGTGCGGATGCACGACATCGGCCTCGACGTGGCCGAGACATACGACCTCTCGTGGACCATCACCCCGCCCGACCCCTTGTCGGCAGCGGTGTCGTTCCGTCAGGCCACGCGGATGCGCAGGGGCGAGTGGGATGTCGCCGTCGACGCCACGGTGCGCATGCGTGCCACCGCCGCCGAGTTCGTGATCGAGGCCGACGTCGAGGCGCTGGAGAGCGGGGAGACCGTGTCCCGCCGGACGTGGCAGGAAACGGTGCCGCGCAAGGGCGTCTGACCAGCACTGGGCGGAGGCACTACAGCGAGAAGCCGGGTGGCGACGCCAGGTCGGGGTGGGCTGCGTCGAACGCCCGCACCGCCGGTAGGTCTCGGAGCCACTCGTAGTAGAGCTCCTTCGCCGACAGCATTTCGATGCCCTCTGCGCGCAGGCGGGCGATCCCGTTCGCATGGCCGGCACCGGCGGAGTAGACGGCGTCGTGCACCACCACCGTGCGCAGCCCGTGCTCGCGCCAGCCGATCGCGGAGTGAGCGACACACACGTCGGTCTCCAGCCCGACGAGCACGACGGTTCCCCGGCCATGACGCCGCACAGCCTCGTCGATGTCGGGGTTGTCGTCGGCCCCGAACACCCGCTTCACGAACACCGGCGAGCCGTCGGGAGCGGCGGCTCGGATGGCTGCAGCGGATGGTCCGTTCGTGGCAGCGTCCTCCTCGGTGAGCACCACCGGCACCCGCAACGCGGCCGCGAGGCCGACGACCCACGCCGAACGTTCGAGCGCTGATGCGAACAGGGCACGATCGACGTCGGTGCGTGAAGGGCCGTAGAACCCGGGCTGGGCGTCGATCGCGATGAGCACGCTGTCGGCGACGTCGATGTGGGGCATGACCCGACGCTAACCGCCGGCCGGAGCGGTAGACGCCCACCTCGTAAACAAGGTTGACGAGGTGGGTGTAAGGTCGGCACATGGGCG
>JBJTXX010000489.1:0-980 GCA_046082485.1 Actinomycetota bacterium | reverse complement strand
GAAGGATCGTCTGCGGCAACCCGGAGGTGGCCTGTCCGGTGGCCAGCAGCAGCGCCTCTGCATCGCCCGTGCACTGTCGATCAAGCCGCGCGTGCTGCTGATGGACGAGCCGTGCTCGGCGCTCGACCCCACCTCAACGCGTCGCATCGAGGAGACCATCCTCGAGTTGGTGCAGGAGGTCACGATCGTGATCGTCACGCACAACATGCAGCAGGCCGCACGCGTGAGCGACCACTGTGCGTTCTTCCTGGCCAGCCACGGGACGCCCGGCGTGATCATCGAACACGGCGACACCTCGGCGATGTTCAGCATGCCGCAGGACTCGCGCACGAACGACTACGTCAACGGCCGCTTCGGCTGACGCCACCTGACCGGAATCTGTCCGGCAGGTGAACGGCCGGCGGTTCGGCGGTGAACCCTTCGGGCAAGCACCGTTTGTTCATTCAGCGTCAAAGTTGACGCAAGTTGGCCCTGCTGTAGTGCCGGTGTCGGAGTGCCGCCGTGGCATCCGCACACCGAAAGGGACCAACACATCATGTTCACCAAGAAGGCAAAGGGCCTGGCGCTGGCAATCGGCGCCACGGCACTGGTCGGGGCGGCTGTCACCTCCGGTGGCTCCGCCTCGGCCGACCCGAAGCAGTACGACGCCCCGTTCGTGCTCGTCGGCTCCGACACCACGCAGGATCTCATGAACGCGTTCGCCGGCTTCGAGAACGGCACTGCCTACTCGCCCCTGGCGAGCGACGCCGCGTCGGGTCAGAAGCAGATCGTGTCGTGGGATGCCACGGCCAACGGTCTCACCACGACCTGCATCACCACCCGCACGGGTGGCCCCTCGTTCAACCGTCCCAACGGTTCGGGCGCCGGTCGCACCGCGCTGCTCGCTGCCTACACCGGCGGCGGCACCACCTCGGTGTCGAACTGCGGCACCGGCACCACCAGCCCGTCGGGCCAGATCTCGGGCGCTCGCTCGTCGAGCC
>JBJTXX010000488.1:0-3528 GCA_046082485.1 Actinomycetota bacterium | reverse complement strand
GGCCATGTGCCGCTCCGTGTCCCTGTCTCGTTCCTGTTGTCCTGCGGCTCAGTTGGTGAAGGTGGCGTCGCGCTTCTCGACGAACGCGTCGCGGGCCTCGTCGCTGACCCCCGACAGGTTCAATTCGAAAGTGAACCCCTGCTCGAAGCGGTAGGAGCGCTTGACGTCCCACAGGTCGATGCCGTTGAGGCTCTCCTTGGCAGCCCGGATGACCGTGGGTGACTTGGCGGCGATGGAGGCGGCCACGTCGCGGGCGGTAGCCAGCAGTTCGTCCCGGGGCACGACCCGTGACACCGAACCCCACGCGTGCAGCATGGAGGCCGGCACGGTCTGTGACGTGTAGACCATTTCGCGCATGCGGTGCTGGGGCACCAGCCGCGACAGGTGTGTGGCGGCACCCAGCGCGCCGCGATCGACCTCGGGCAGACCGAAGAAGGCGTCGTCGGAGGCCACGATGATGTCGGCGTTGCCGACCAACCCGATGCCGCCGCCTACGCAGAACCCGTGCACCGCGGCGATCACCGGCACGGGGCACTCGTACACCGCGGCGAAGGCCGCGTAGCAGCCCTTGTTGGCGCCGATGAGTGCTGTGAAGCCCGTGGTGTTCTGCATCTCCTTGATGTCGACGCCAGCGTTGTAGCCACGGCCCTCGGCCCGCAGCACCACGGCGCGCACCTCAGGGTTGCGGCCGGCTGCCGTCACCTGGTCGGCCACCTCGAACCACTGGGCCACGGTGAGGGCGTTCACCGGAGGGCAGTCCATGACCACCTCGGCGATGCCCCGTTCGTCGATGTGCGTGCTGATGCCTGCCATTCGGCCGATGGTATCCCGTATCTGACGGTCCGTCAGAAAGCGGATGGCACATGGGCATGGTTAGAGTGCGGCCGTGGGTACGGCGACCTTCGACTACACGGGCCGGGTGGTGCTCGTCACCGGCGGCACCCGCGGCGTGGGTCGCGTGATCGCCGATCGCTTCGCTGCGGCGGGCGCCTCTGTGGCCGTGTGTGCGCGCTCGTTACCAGAGGCCGGGCTTCCGACGGGGTGGCTCGTGCTCACCGCCGACCTGCGCGACGGCGAGCAGGCCAGCTTGGTGGTCGACGAAGTGGTGGCCAGGTTCGGTCGCGTCGACGTGGTGGTGAACAACGCAGGTGGCTCACCGCCTGCCGACACCACCACGGCACCGCACCGGTTCACCGAGCGAATCGTGGCGCTCAACCTGCTGGCGCCCATCTACGTGAGCCAGCGGGCCAACCATCACATGCAGTCGCAGCCGCAGGGCGGTGCCATCGTCAACATCGGCAGCGTGGCGGCGCGTCGACCCGCCCCCACCGTGGCCGCGTACGGCGCGGCCAAGGCGGGCCTCGCCAACTTCACCACAACGGTGGCGCACGAGTGGGCGCCGAAGGTGCGCGTCAACACCATCACGGCCGGGCTCATCCGCACCGAACAGGCCGACCTGCACTACGGCGATGCCTCCACCATCGGGCGCATCGAGACCACCATTCCCGTCGGCCGCCTCGCCGTGCCCGACGACATCGCCGATGCGTGCCTCTATCTCGCCTCGACCGCGGCTTCGTACGTGACCGGTGCCGACCTCGTGCTGCATGGCGGTGGCGACCGGCCCGCGTTCCTCGACGCAATCGACGGCTGACCCGACTCGCTACAGTCGGCCGCCATGGCAATCCTTCCGCTCGGACGAGCGTTCACCGAGGCCGCGCTGCGCGACCCCGACCGGCCCGCGGTCACGGTGGGCGACATCACCTACACGCGTGCGCAGCTCGAGTCGCTGGCCAACCGGATGGCTCGTGCGCTGCAGGTTCACGGTGTGGCGCAGGGCTCGTACGTCACCATCGGTCTGCCGAACTCGCCCGAGTTCTTCGCCGCCACGCTCGCCGCATGGAAGCTGGGGGCGGTGCCGCAGCCGGTGTCGCCACGTCTGCCGCAGCGTGAGCGTGAGGCCATCGTCGACCTCGCCGGTTCGCCGGTGGTGCTCGGCGCCCAGCCCGACGAGCACCCGGGCCGCGTGTGCCTGCCGGTGGGCTGGATGCCCGACGAGTCGATCGACGACTCGCCGCTGCCCGACATCATCCCGCCCACGTGGAAGGCGCCCACCTCCGGCGGCTCCACCGGTCGGCCGAAGCTGATCGTTGCCGGTGACCCCGGCGTGCTCGACACCGAGGCCGATCCCGGCATGGGCGTGCAGCGCGACGGCGTGATGCTGGTGCCCGGCCCGATGTACCACAACGCTCCGTTCAGCTATGCCACGCGTGGCCTGGTGAACGGCAACCACGTGGTCACCATGGAGCGCTTCGATGCCGAGGCCACGCTGGTGGCGGCGCAGCAGCACCGTCCCGACTGGATGCTCTTGGTGCCCACGATGATGCTGCGCATGTCGCGCATCGAGAACCACCGCGACTACGACATGTCGTCGCTGCGCGTGGTGTGGCACATGGCGGCGCCGTGCCCGCCGTGGCTGAAGGAGGACTGGATCAACTGGCTCGGTGGCGAGCGCGTGTTCGAGCTGTACGCCGGCACCGAAGCCCAGTCGGTCACGGTCATCCGTGGCGACGAGTGGATGGCCCGCCGCGGTTCGGTGGGTCGCCCCATCTATGGCCAGATGAAGGTGGTCGACGCGAACGGTAACGACGCTGTGCCTGGTGAAGTGGGCGAGATCTACATGCGCCCGCCCGAGGGCCGCGTCACGTACCGCTACGTGGGTGCCGATGCGAAGCGCACCGACGACGGCTGGGAGTCGCTCGGCGACATGGGCTGGATCGACGCCGACGGTTACGTGTATCTCACCGATCAACTCGGCGACATGATCCTCTCGGGCGGCGCCAACATCTACCCGGCCGAGGTCGAGGCCGCCATCGACGAACACCCGATGGTGCAGTCGAGCGCCGTCATCGGCCTGCCCGACGACGATCTCGGTAACCGCATCCACGCCATCGTGCAGCCTGCTGCCGATGCGCCGATCACCGAGGACATGCTGCGCGAGCACCTCGCCGACCGGCTGGTGCGCTACAAGATCCCGCGCTCGTTCGAGTTCACCATCCAGCCGCTGCGTGACGACGCGGGCAAGGTGCGCCGCAGCCAGCTGCGTGCCGACCGTCTGCCGTCGGAGTGATACCCCTACCGGTCAGGGGTGCTGCGAGCTGACGCTCAGCACCTCGCCGGTCATGTACGTGCTGTAGTCGCTGGCGAGGAACACGATCACGTTCGCCACTTCCCACGGCTCGGCGGCGCGCCCGAAGGCTTCGCGTGACGTGAGTTCGGCGAGCAACTCGTCGGTGGTGACCTTGGCGAGGTTGGCATGCATGGCGATGCTCGGCGCCACGGCGTTGACGCGGATGCCGCGCGGGGCCCACTCCACGGCCTGCGAGCGGGTGAGGTTCACCAGTGCGCCCTTGGTGGCGTGGTAAGCGGGGTTGGGGTAGGGCCCGGCACCCGACAAGCCCATTATGGAGGCCGTGTTCACCACGGCCCCTCCTTGCGCCGGCATGGCCGCCGCCGCGGCCCGGGCGCACA
>JBJTXX010000487.1:0-9859 GCA_046082485.1 Actinomycetota bacterium | reverse complement strand
GGTCCGACATCGCCGTGGTCGACCCGGTCACGCGACTCGAGTGCCCGTGCGCAGAGGTTGACGAGCACGGGCGCCTGCTCAACGCCGGCGAGGCCATCGGCGAACTGGTGAACCGAGCCGGTGGCGGCGTGTTCGAGGGCTACTACGCCAACGATGCAGCCACCGCCGACCGCCTGCGCGACGGCTGGTACTTCACGGGCGACCTCGCCTACCGCGACGCCGACGGCTTCTTCTGGTTCGCCGGCCGCGCCGCCGACCGACTGCGCGTCGACAGCGAGAACTTCTCCGCAGCGCCCGTGGAGAACATCCTGTTGCGCTGGCCGATGGCCGTGATGGCAGCGGTGTACCCGGTGCCCGACCCGCGCACCGGCGATCAGGTGATGGCCGCCATCGAACTCGCCCCCGACACGGCCTTCGACCCGCACGAGTTCGCCGCGTTCCTGACCGTACAGCGCGACCTCGGCACCAAGTGGGCGCCGCGATTCGTTCGGCTGGTCGGCACGATGCCGCTCACTGCGAACAACAAGGTCAACAAGCAACCGCTGCGCGTCGACACATGGCACACCGCCGATCCGATGTGGTGGCGGCCTGGACGCGAACTCGTGTACGTCCCGTTCACCGCCGACGACGCCACCCGACTCGACGACGAGCACCACCTGCACCGAGGAGCCCCGTGACCCACCTCAGCGACGAACGCCAGATCCTCAACCTCGTGCACCGCTATGCGGAGTGTGTCGACGACGCCGACTTCGACGGCGTGTCGGCACTCTTCGAGCACGCCGAGTTCCACCTCGAGGGGGCCACCGGACAACGCGGTGCTCAGGTGGGTGAGGTGATGCGCCGCACCGTGGCGCTGCACGACGGGAGCCCGCGCACCAAGCACGTCACCACCAACGCCATCATCGACATCGCCGACGACGGGAACACGGCCACCTGCCGGTCGTACTTCACGGTGCTGCAATCAACCGCCACACTGCCGCTGCAAGTGGTGATCACCGGTCGCTACCTCGACCGGTTCGAGAAGGTCGACGGCGTGTGGCGCCTTGCCGATCGTGCCGTGGTGATCGAACAGGTGGGCGACCTATCGGCCCACCTGCGCCCCGGCGTGATCAGCTGATACCCAGCACCCGTGCGGCGTTGTGGCGGAGGAACTTCGGCCACACGTTGTCGTTGAACGGCACGTGGGGCATGTCGTTGAAGATGCGCGACAGGGTGAGCCCCATCGGGAAGTAGCCGGCGTAGATGATCCGATCGGCACCACGCGTGTTGGCGTAGTCGACGATCCGCTGGTCGTAGTGCTTCGGTGCGAACGCACTGGTGGAGTAGTGCAGGTTCGGCCACTTCAGCATCAGCTTCACCATCAACTCGGTCCACGGCTGGCAGCCGTGGCGGGTCACCACGGTGAGCTCGGGGAAGTCGTAGCAGATGATGTCGAGCATCTCGACGTGCTGGCACATGCTCGGCAGCCGCGGCCCGGGGATGCCGGCGCAGATGAACACGGGAATGCCCAACTCGGCGCACGTGGCGTACACCGGGTACCACTTCGCATCGCTGATCGGCACCTGAGGAGTGCAGCCGGCCGGGAAGGTGCCCACGGCGCGGATATCGAACTGATCCTTCAACTGCTTGATCTTGCGCACCGAGCCGAGCACGTCGTTGGGGTCGACGTTGGTGGAGGCGATGAACCGGTCGGGATGCTGCGTGAGCGCACGCTGGCTCACCTCGTCCTCGCAGCCGATGAGCCCCTTCTCGATGCCGTAGAGGTCCATCTGCTCGAGCGTGACGGCCACGGGGTCGAGGCCGTCGGGTAGGGCGCCGGGCACGTTGCCCTTGAAGAGGTACTCGACAGGGAACGTGGTGTTCTTGCTCTCCTCGTCCTTGATGTTGTCGCGGAAGAACGCGTAGTTCATCTCGGGATCGGTGCGCATGAAGCCGATCATGCAGTCGATGATGCCGATGTCGGTGGGCATGGTCACGGTGTTCGGCCGTTCAGCTGTTGAGCAGTTCGAGTGCGTTGTCGGACATGATGCGACGGACCTCGTCGTCGCCGAAACCGGACAGGTCGTTCACGAACGTGAGCGGATCAGCCAGGCCCTCGGCGTGCGGGTAGTCGGAACCGAACAGCACCCGCTCGACGCCGATGGTGTCGACCAGCGAACGGATGTCGTCCTCGTAGAACGGCGCCACCCACAGGTGATCGCGCAACTGCTGCACCGGGTCGGTGGCGAACGCCCACGGATTCTGTGCATAGGCCTTTTTCAACTTCTTCACCAGCGTCGGCACCCACTCGCTGCCGGCTTCGATCGAGGCCGTCTTGAGCGAAGGGTGCCGGGTGTACACCCCGTGGCACACGAGCACGGCGAACATGTCGAACGGTGCCCGATCGCCCGCCAGCGTGCGCATGGGCGAGAACTGGAAGGCCTTGAAGTCGCCCGTCGGCTCCCAGTCGTCGATGTACTTGCCGTAGCCGGCGTCACCCGAGTGGAACGCCACCACCACACCGGCCTCGGCGGCACGCGCCCAGAACGGGTCGAACACCTCATCGCCGGGCGAGCGGGTGCCGCCCCAGGTGGTGGGTGCCGGTGAGGTGCGCATCACCACCACGCGCACGCCGCGCGAGATGGCCCATTCGAGTTCCTTCACCGCCCAGTCGGGGTCGGCGAGCGTGATGTACGGCGCACCGTAGATGCGGCTCTTGTAGGCGAAGCCCCAGTCGTCGTCGACCCAGCGGTTGAACGCCGAGAAGGCCGCACACAGCGCAGGAACGTCGTGCTTCAACGACTCCTCCATGCCCACTCCGAGCGTGGGGAAGAAGAAGGCGCCGCCGAGACCCTGACGCTCCATCAACGCCACGCGGGCGTCACGGTCGCGGTACTGGGGAAGGATCGGGTCGAGTTCGCCGAACATCTCCTTGATGTCGTTGCCCGGTGCCTTGCCACGGAAGTACAGGTCGAGCGCACCCGGCTTCGACACCGGATCGAACGTGGGGTTGGGGATGAAGCTGTTCACCTTGCCGCCCACCAGCAGGCGCTGCTTGCCGCCGAGTTCCACCCACTGCATGCAGCGCCGCTCCATGCCCTTCGGGATGTGGCGGGTGAAGGCGTCAGTGGCCTCGTAGTAGTGGTTGTCGGCGTCGAACGGAACGAACCCGAGATCGGTCATGTGCGTGACGTTACTCATATCTGACGGCTCGTCAGATATTGAGCGGTCATCAACCGATGAGTTCCGAGCCGCACCGCTCGATCGAGTCGCGGCGCACGCCGAGGTCGTTCGGGTCGCCACCCGAGAAGTACCACGGCACCACCTGGAACGTGGCGGTCATGCCGAGCGACTCGATGTACGCGGCGAGTTCGGCGAAGGCTTCGCGACCAGCTGCACCCGGCACGATGTCGAGCGGCAGGCAGTTGATGTCGAACGGAACGTCGGCACGCCCGTACTTGGCGCGCAGCTCGGCAAGGCGCTCGGCCACGCGGCGCACTTCGGGCGTCGACGCCTGCACCGAGATCCACCCGTCGCCCAGACGCGCCGCACGCCGCAGCGCCGGGTCACTGTGCCCGCCCACCAGCAGCGGCACGGCCGACGAGGGGGCCGGACTCATCATCAGCCGCCCGAAGTCGTAGTGCCGCCCGTGATACTCCACGAAACGAGGTTTCCCTGCGCCACAGAGCAGCCTGAGAACCTCGATCTGCTCGTCGAGGCGGGAGCCACGGGTGCGCATCTCGGTGCGGACCCACTCGAACTCCTCGGGAATCCAACTGAGGCCCACGCCGAACTCTATGCGCTCGCCGCTCAGCACCGCGAGCGACGTCAGCTGCTTGGCCACCATCAGCGGGTCGCGCAGCGGCATCTTCACCACGTTCGTCACGAACCGCAGGCGCGTGGTGATCGCAGCCATGGCGGCCATGGCCACGAAGGGCTCGACGAACGGCGTCTCGGGGGCCCAGAAGCGGCGGCCGTCGGGCGAGTACGGGTAGTCGGCCGACACGGTCTCGGGGAAGAACGCCGAGTCGGGCACGGCGACGAGGTGGAACCCGGCCGACTCGACCACCGGCGCGAGCGCCATCACGTGGTCGGCAGGGAACATCGGGAACGGGACGCAGAACCTCATCGGCCGATCACCGCCAGACGGCCGTGCGCCGCGAACGACGCCTCGAGCGCCGCAGCATCGGCCGCACCGAACGGTCGGTACGAGCCGTCAGTGCCGCGCACCCACACCCGGTCGGCGCACTCCCACCGCTGCGTCACCAGCTCTCGCTTGAGCACCTTGTTCGTCTGCGTGAGCGGCAGCTCGGCGGCGACACGCACAAAGGTGGGCACCCACTTCGGCCCGAGTTCCGACTGTTGGGCGAGAAACGCGGCGAACGCTGCCGGGTCGAACTCGATGCCGTCGTTCAGTTGCAGCGCCGCCATGGCCCGATCGCCTGCCACCGGGTCGGGCACGCCGTACACCGCACCGAGCACCACACCGGGGAACCGGGCCAGCACACGCTCGACCGGAGCGGCCGCGAAGTTCTCGCCGTCGACGCGAATCCAGTCGGCGGTGCGACCGGCGAAGTAGAAGAACCCGGCGTCGTCGCGGTAGGCCAGATCGCCGGTCCAGTAGGCGCCGTTGCGCAACCGCTCTGCCTCGGCCTCGGGGTTGTTCCAGTAGCCCTCGAACGACGACTGCGCCGTGTTGACGATCTCGCCAATCGCCTCCTCCGCATTCAGCAGCCGGCCGCCCTCGTCGAACCGCGCCCGCGGGCATTCGACACCCGTGTCGGGGTCGAGCACCACCACCGACGGCGCCGCCACGCCGAGTGAACCCGCCGGCATGTTGGGCACACGAACGATCGACGCACCCATCTCCGACTGGCCGTACCCGTCGATGAGGCGGCACCCGAACCGTTCGGCGAAGGCCACGAGATCGGCGTCGTTCGCCTCGTTACCGAAACCACGCACGAGCGGGTTGTCGAGGTCGTCGGGCCGCGGTGGCGTGGCCACCACGTACGCCAGCGGCTTGCCGACGTAGTTGAAGTAGGTGACGCCGTAGCGGCGCGCATCGTTGATGAACTCGGACGCCGAGAACTTGCGTCGCAACGCTACGCACGCACCCGCCAGCACGCTCGGCGCCCACCCGGTGAACAGCGAGTTCGAGTGGAACAGGGGCATCGACACGTACGTGACATCGGCCGCGGTGAGCGACGCCACGCCGATCATCGCGTGGCTCACGCCGGCCACACGCCCCTGCGTGCAGATGACCGCCTTCGGCGTACCCGAGGTGCCCGACGTGAACAGCAGCAGGAACTGGGCGGAGGGCAGCACCTCGACCGTGGGCACCGCTGCACCGCTGTGCCGGGCCACCGTCGCCGCATACGTGGGGTGGTCGGTGTCGAGCAGGTGGCTGGTTGACACGCCGGTGTCGAGGTCGTCGAACAGGTGCAGCCACGACGCCTCAGTCACCAGCAACTGGCACTCGGTGTGCCGCACGTCGTGCGCCAACTGCTCGCCGCGACGGGTGGGGTTGATACCCACCACCGTGGCGCCGACCAGTGCGGCAGCGCCGAGCCACATCGTGAACTCGGCCACGTTGTCGAGCAGCACGCCGATGTGCGGCGGACGCTGCGGGTCGCGCATCGCCTCCCAGAGCGCCGCGCGGTCGGCGCAGCACTGCACCCACTCGCGGTACGTCCACGTTCGCCCGTCGGCCTTCAGCGCCAGCGCGTCGTCGTTCGCACGAGCCCGCACGATGTCGGCCATCGTCATCAACGGCGTCTCACTCATCTAGATCCCCTCCGCCCATGTCCAGGCACTGCGCACCGCGCCCTCGATGTACCCGAATGCTGCCGCATCACCGATGCGGTGCACATCGACGCCATGCGCCGACAACTCACGAGCAAGCCCGTCGGCCGCGCTGTCGCAGTCGCCGGCGGTGAGCGCCGTGAGCACCACGTGGTCGGCGGCCACCACGTGCTCGGCGCCCGCCACCTCGTACGTCACACCGTCGGCGTGCACCGCCACAGTGCTGGCGTTGCGGACCACCACGGCACCGAGGCGTGACAGTTCGCGCAGCACCGACCACCGCCGCGGCATGGCCATGTGCTGCCCTGCGTGCGCGCCGGGTTCGAGCACCGTCACCGCGCTGCCTGCCGACGCCACCACTCGTGCCACCTCGAGACCCACCAGGGTCGAGCCGAGCACCACCACGCGCGGGCCTGGCGCCTCACCACGTTCGAGCAGGGCTCGTACGTCGTCGACGTGCAGTACGTGCGCTGCATCGGCACCCGGCAGGTCGGGCCGCGCCCGATGGGCGCCGGTGGCCAGCACGACGGTGTGGGGCGAGCGCCGCACGACCTCGTCGAGCGTCGCCTCGACGCCCGTACACACCTCGACCCCGGCGTCGACGGCAGCGGCGAGCAACCAGTCGAGGTACGGCGCCGTGGGCGAACCGATGAGCCGCGACAACCCTGCGGTGCCGCCCACCTGTGCGGCGCGTTCGAGCACGGTCACATGATGCCCTCGCCCCGCGGCGAGCCGGGCGGCCTCGAGCCCAGCCGGACCCGCCCCCACCACCACGATGTTCCGCGGCGCCCCGGTGGGAGCCGTCACCCTCGCCAACCGCGTCTCGTCGCACAGTGCCGGGTTCACCGCGCACTTCGGCGGCGCGTCGAAGAAGTTCTGCTCGACGCACACGTAGCAGTTGATGCACGGCCTCACCCGATGCCGCTCGCCCGCACGAATCTTGCGCACCAGATCGGGGTCGGCCAACTGCTGGCGCCCCATCGACACGAAGTCGCAGTCGCCCGCGGCGATCATCTCGTCGGCCGTTTCCGGCAGCACCCTTCCCACCGCCACCACCGGAATGTCGACCACGCGCTTCACCGCACGCGCCAACTCGCGGTAGCTCGCAGGCTCGGAGGGCAGTGGGCCGTCGGTGAAGTCGCCGAACGGGTTGTGCGCGTTGGCGGACACGTGAATGGCATCGGCGCCCGCGGCCGCGATGAACGGCGCCACCTCGGCGGCCGTGGCCGCGTCGAGGCCGCCCTCGATGCCGAACTCGCGGCCGTTGATGCGCACCAGCACCGGGAAACCCGCTCCCACCCTCGCTCGTACGGCGCGCACCACCTCGATCGTGAGGCGCGCTCGGTTCTCGGTGCTGCCACCCCACTGGTCGGTGCGGTGGTTGTAGGCGGGCGACAGGAACGTCGACAGCAGGTACCCGTGGGCCGCATGGATCTCGACCGCATCGGCACCGGCGCGCTGCACCCGCGCTGCCGCATCGGCGAACTGCTCGACTGTTTCGGCGAGATCGGCCTCGTCGGCCATCCGGTACGACTGCCGCTTGCCCTGCGTCGCAGTGGCGAGACCCAGGAGTTCCTCGATGGGGCTGTCGGCCAACGCATCGAGCGGAAACGTGGGCACCGGCACCGACGGCACCAGCAGCGGCCGACCGTCGGCCGTGTCGACCCCGGCCACCTTGCCGTGGTGGCACAGCTGAATGCACAACCGACCACCGGCATCGTGCACCGAGTTCGCCAAGCGCTGCAGACCGGGCAGGAACCCATCGTGCGACAGTCCGGGTTGGTGACGCGAGGTGGCACCCACCGGAAATGCCGCGGCGCTCGAGCCGGTGATCACCATCGCCGCTCCCCCGGCGGCACGTGCCGTGTAGTGCCGCACCTCGGCGTCGGTGATGTGTCCGTCGTCGCAGAGGTTCATGTCCATCGCCGGCATGAACACGCGGTTCGGCAGTTCCAGCCCGCCGATGCGCCCCGGCGCCAGCAGATGCGAGAAGGCCGAGCCGGTCACGGCGCCGCCGTCAGCCGGCAGCCGTGACGGTGTAGGTGTGGCGACCGGAACGGAGCACCGTGCCGGGCACCGCCCCGGTGGCGACGGAGTGTTCGACGATGACCACGCCGTTCACGAGCACCCGGTCGACACCGTGCGACCCAGCCGTGAGCCGCGACGACTCGCCCGGCAGGTCGGTGACGAGCGTGGCCGGTTCGGAGCCCACCGTGTGCGGGTTGAACACCACCACGTCGGCATGAGCACCCTCACGCAACACACCCCGATCGCGCAGACCGAACAGCGACGCCGGCGCAGAGGTCATCATGCGAATCGCCTGCTCGACCGGCACCAGCTGCCGCCCGCGGATGCAGTCGGCGAGGAACCGTGTGGGATACGGCGCACCGCACATGCGGTCGAGGTGCGCACCGGCATCGGAGCCGCCGATCATGGCCCGCGGGTCGTTCCACAACTCGGCCCGCATGCGCCACGACTCGGCGTCGTCGTCTTGCGGGGTGGGCCACCACACGGTGCGCAGGTCGTCGGCGATGCTGACGTCGAGGAACGTGCCGAACGACGAGCGGCCGCGCTCGGCTGCGATGTCGCGCACCATGCGGCCCTTCAGACCCTCGTTGGCGGCCGAGTAGGTGTCGCCCACCACGTACTCGCCCCAGTCGGCGAGGCGACGGAACACGCCGGCCTCGGGCGACTTGCTGGTTTCGAGCAGGCGCACACGGGTGTCGGCATCGCGAAGACGTTCGATGCGCTCGGCCACCGGCACGCCGAGGATCGCCTGCCAACCCGGCAGCAGCCACAGGCCGCAGAAGTTGAGCAGGCTCATGTTCATCGGCACCTGCACGGGCATGGTGAGCGCAACCACGCTGCCTCCTATCGCGGTGGCACGATCGAACGCCCGCATCTGGCGCGGCACGCGCTCGGGCTCACGCGAATCGACCGTGAGCACGTTCCAGTTCATCGGCCGGTTGGCGGCCGCGCTCATGCGGCCGAGCAGTTCGATCTCGTCGTCGCTGAAGCGGTCGAGACAGCCGGGCACGATGCCCTCGAGCGTGGTGCCCTCGTGGCGACCGGTCTCCTCGCAGAGCGCGATCAGTTCGTCGGGCGTGGCCCAACGGCTCGCCACTGGCTCGCCCTCACCGTCGGAGTGCGACGTGGAGTTGGTGAACGAGAAGCCGAGCGCACCGGCCTCGAGCGCCACCTGCAGTTCGGCGCGCATGGCCTCGACCTGTTCGGGCGTGGCCGCATTGCCCACGGCCTCTCCGCCCATCACGTACCGGCGAATGGCACAGTGCCCCACCAGGAACACGGCGTTGACCGAGATGGCCCCGTCGAGCCGACCGAGGTAGTCGGCGAACGACTCCCAGCTCCAGTCGGTGCCTTGCTCGAGCGCAGGGAGGGGCATGCCCTCGACCTTCGCCATCATGCGTCGCAGGTAGTCGGCGTCACCGGGCAGCAGCGGCGCCAGCGTGAAACCACAGTTGCCACCGATGATGGTGGTGACGCCGTGAACGCTCGACGGGCTGGCCGTGGGGTCCCACAGCAGTTGCGCGTCGTAGTGCGTGTGCGGGTCGATGAAGCCGGGCGCCACGTACTTGCCGGTGGCGTCCGTGACCACGCGAGCCTCGGCCGCGGCGAGCGAGCCACCCGGTGCCACGGCAACCACACGACCGTCGGCGATCGCCAGATCGGCAGCCACTCCCGGACTGCCCGTGCCGTCGAACAGGGTGCCCCCAGTGATGACCTCGTCGTACATCGAACTCCCCAGCGAAAATCTGACGGACCGTCAGATGTAGCCTAGCCACATGGCGAAACAGTTCCGAATGCTGATCGGTGGCGAGTGGGTCGACGGTGACGAGGGCACGGCGCCCATCATCAATCCGGCCAACGGCACCGTGGTCGGCGAGGCCCCCGAGGCATCAGTGGCACAGGCCGAGGCCGCCGCACAGGCTGCCCAGGACGCACTGCCCGGCTGGTGGGCCACCCCGCCCGCAGAGCGCGCTCGCCTGCTGAAGGCGGTGGCCGACGAGTTGCGCCGCCGCCAGGACGATCTGGTGCCGCTCATCATCAGCGAGACCGG
>JBJTXX010000486.1:0-4694 GCA_046082485.1 Actinomycetota bacterium | reverse complement strand
CCCGCGGCCCCGCGCCACCCGGTGTGCACCACACCGACACCGCCGTTGCCGACCAACACCACTGGCGCACAGTCCCCCACCCACACGGCGAGCACCGCACCCGGGCACGTGGTGACGGCTGCATCGCCCACGGCCCGGTCGAACCCGCCGGGGGCCAGGACCGTGCGGACCACGGCGCCGTGGACCTCGTCGAGTTGGGTCCACGACCCCGGCAGGAATGCCTGACGGCGGTGCTGCAACGCGACAGGGTTCCCATCGAGGTGGAAGTCGCCATCGGCCGCGGTGCTCCAGCGCACCCGCGCCAACGCGGAGCCAGCGTCGACGACCAGCGAGTGGGGGCCCGGCGTCATGCCGAGGCGTGGGTCACTTCAGGAACGAGGGCACATCGAAGTCGTCGTCGCCCTCGCCGGCCGAGGTGGCCGGTTCGTCGGCGAAGAGGTCCTTCAGCGACGACGTGGGCTTCTGATCGGCAACGGGCCGCAGGCGATCCCGACCGGACGAGGAACCCGAACCCGAGCCGGCGCTGTCCCAGCGGTCGAAGCCCGCAGCGATGACGGTGACCTTGACCTCGTCGCCCATCTCGTCGTCGATGACGGTGCCGAAGATGATGTTGGCGTCCTGGTGGGCGACACCGTGGATGATCTCCGCCGCGGCGTTCATCTCGAACAGACCCATGGCCGAGGGACCGGTGATGTTCAGCAGGATTCCGCGGGCACCGTCGATGGCAGCCTCCAGCAGAGGGCTGCTGATGGCGGCCTTGGCGGCGGTGACCGCACGGTTCTCGCCACTGGCCTGGCCGATGCCCATGAGGGCCGAACCGGCGCTCGAGAGGATCATCTTCACGTCGGCGAAGTCGGTGTTGATGAGGCCCGGCGTGGTGATGAGGTTCGTGATGCCGGAGACGCCCTGCAGCAGCACCTCGTCGGCCATCTTGAACGCGTTGAGCACACTGGTCTTCTCGTTGGCGACCGTGAGCAGGCGGTCGTTGGGGATCACGATGAGCGTGTCGACCTTCTCCTTCAGGCGCTGCACGCCTGCGTCGGCCTGCACGGCACGACGGCGACCCTCGAAGCTGAATGGCCGGGTGACGACGCCGATCGTCAGCGCCCCCATGCCACGGGCCACCTCGGCGATGACGGGCGCTGCGCCGGTGCCAGTGCCGCCGCCCTCGCCCGCAGTGATGAACACCATGTCGGCGCCCTTGATCATCTCCTCGATCTCCTCGCGATGCGCCTCGGCGGCGTTGCGACCCACCTCGGGGTCACTGCCGGCACCGAGCCCGCGGGTGAGGTCGCGACCGATGTCGAGTTTCACGTCGGCATCACTCATGAGCAGGGCCTGCGCGTCGGTGTTGACGGCGACGAACTCGACGCCCTTCAACCCGGCATCAATCATGCGGTTGACGGCGTTGACGCCGCCACCACCAACGCCGATCACCTTGATGACGGCGAGATAGTTCTGGGGAGCGGCGGCCATCAGCGGCACCTCCGTTGATCGATGGGAAAGGGGCGAATGTGCATGGTCCTACCTGCGTGTTCGTGTGAAGCGTAGCGAACCGACCGCCCGGAAACGGGGAATGCGGTGCTCAGCACGTGACCAGCCCGACCTCGGCGGTCGACACGTCGAGCCCACAGGTGTCGTCGAGGCCGCGGCGGATCTGCTGCAGCAGCCGTGCCAACTTGTCGTCGAGCGCCGATTCATCACCCAGCCGCACCTCGATGATGCGGTCGGACGGGCCCTTCAACCGCAGCGACAGCAGTCCCGTTCCCGAGTCCAGTCCCATGTCGACGAGCAACGACCGGATCTCCGCAGGCAGCGCCAGCACCAGTCGGCCCGCCGCTGCGTAGGGGGCTCCGGCGTACTGTCCGCGCGGCGTGTCGGGATGCCGCCCTGTCACGAGCGGGTAGGCGACCGGACGCCCGTCGATCACGTCGAGCACCCTGCCCTGTGTGTCGATGATGCGGAACAACTGATCGGCACCCTGGAAGACGGCCACCGGGCGCCGCTCGCGGATGTCGACCACCACGGTGTGCGGGAAGTCGGTGACGACCGAGACCCGCTCGACCCACGGCACCTCGAGGAGGCGGCGCTGGGCTGCTTCGGTGTCGACCAGCAACACGGGCTCGCCCTCGAGCGCCGCCACGACCTCCTGCAGCACCTCTGCGTCCGTGTACACCGCGCCCTGCACGCGGACGTCGCGTACGTCGAAGATCGGCGATGCGACCACGGCGATGCCGGCGACCAACAGCAACACGACCCCGGCGATGACTCCCACCACGATGAGGCGCCGACGGCCCTCCGCACGCTTGTTGGCGACGCGACGCGCCCGAATCCGCGGGTCCATCGAAGGGCTCGGGCCACCATGACCCGCGGTCGGCGCCGACTCGGCCACCACCCCGTCGTCGAGGTCGTCGATGACCACCGTCGACCTGGTGCCGTCGCCGCGCCGCTGCTCGTCGAGTTGCTCGTCGAGGTACACCGTGTCGGGCTGTTCCTCGTGGTCGATGACGATGGTCTTCCTGGAGCGGGCGGGTGCCGCCTCGGACCGGACTTCCGGTTCTGGTTCCGGTTCGGGTTCCGGGTCCGGTTCTGGTTCGGGCTCGAACTCCGGTTCCGGATCCGGCTCGGGTTCGTAGGGTTCGGGCTCGGCTTCGTCCGGTTCCGGCTCGGGCTCCGGGGTGATGCCGAGCAGTCGGTCGATCGACGGGTCGTCGAAGTCGTAGGTCACGGCGGCGCGGTCCGCTTCGTCGCCCTTGGCGAACGCCGCCGACAGCTCATCGAGCACCGACTCGGGCACGTGGTCGTCGGGCCGGGTCACAACACCACCCCGTCGCCCGTCTCGGTCGGCACGTCGGCGAACCCGACCAGCCGCACCTCGCTGCGTAGCAGGTGGCCGCTTCGTTCGTGCACGAGCGCACGCACGTGCTCGATCACCGCCCGCACATCGGCGGCCGTCGCCCCGGGGCCCGCCTGGACGAAGTTCGCGTGTTTCTCGCTGACGCTGGCGCCACCGATGCGCAAGCCGCGCAGCCCGAGGCCGTCGATCAACTGGGCCGCCGCGAGTTCGCCGGGAATCGGGTTCACGAACACCGAGCCCGCGTTCTGGCCGCCCGGCTGGTGTTCACGGCGCCAGCGGACGATCTCGGCCAGCGCGGCCTCGGAGGCCTCGACATCACCCTGCTGCAACTGCAGGGTGGCATCGAGCACCACCTGATGGTCGGCCAGGTCGGAGCCACGGAATCGCAGGCCCAGACGCAAAGCCGGCACCGATGCCGACCGGCCGGCGCGCAGGTCGAACACGGTGACGGACACCAGCGACGCAGCCATGTCGCTGCCGTGGCCGCCGGCGTTCATCCGCACGGCGCCACCGATCGACCCGGGCACTCCCACTGCCCACTCGAACCCGGTCAGCCCGGCCGCGGAGCACTTGCGGGCCACCACAGGCAGTAGCGCCGCACCCGCTGCCACCACCTGTTCGCCCTCGAAACGCACCGCCTCTGCGTCGCCACCCATCGCCGAGAGCGAGACCGCAACCCCCGCGAAACCCTCGTCCGCGACGAGCAGGTTCGAGCCCCTTCCGAGCACGAGCACCGGCAGTCCGGTGTCGCGCACCACCTCGCCCACGAGCGCCAGTTCAGCGAGGTCACGCGGCGAGGCCAGCACGGCTGCGGGGCCACCCAAACGGTACGTGGTGAAGGGGGCGAGGGGCTGCATGGCAGCAGCGAAGCCCTCCAGACGCCGCAGCGCCTCGTCGACAGTGCTCGTGCTCATCGCTGCGACCACCCGGCGACCGAGCGAAGTTCGTCACGACGCGAACGCACCTCGTCGGGCAGGGTGGCGACGTCGCCGCAACCCATCGAGATGCAGACGTCGCCGTCGCGCAACTCCCGCGACAGGTACTCGACAAGGTCGTCGCGGCGAGGCAGCCACACCATCCGCGTCGTCGGATGGGCGTCGAGCACCGCGTTCACCACCAACTTGCCGGTGATACCGGGGATGGGCGTGGTGCCCGATGCGTAGATGTCGGTCAGCACGACGAGGTCGGCATCGAGGAAGGCATCCCGGTACTCGGGCCACATGACGGCCATCCGGTTGAATCGATTCGGCTGGAAGACCGCCACCACACGCTGCCAGCCGTCGCCGCTGCCACGAGCCGCTGCGAGCACGGCCCCGATCTCGTTCGGCAGGTGTGCATAGTCGTCGACCAGAGTCACCCCGTAGGACACGCCGCGCACGTCGAAACGTCGGGCCACCCCGCCGAAACGGCCGAGCGCAGCCGCAGCGACCTCGAACGGGACACCGATGCTCATCGCCATCGCCAGGGCACCGGTGGCGTTGCGCACGTTGTGCACCCCACGCAACGGCAGCGTCACCTCGCCGAGGTGTTCGCCACCGTGCAGCACCGAGAACGTGAAACTGCCGTTCCCGGGGCGAAGGTCGGCGGCGACGAAGTCCGCAGTGTCCGAGGTGCCGTAGGTGATGGCGCAGTGCCGGGCGGCGAGGGTGGCGCAGTGTTCGTCATCGATGCAGAGCACCTTCGGCCCGGGCACCTGGGCGAGATACCGGTCGAAGCCGTCGAGAATGGACTGGAAGGACCCGTAGTGGTCGAGGTGATCGACGTCGACGTTCGTGAGGATGGTGCCGTGCAACGGCAACTCCAGGTGAGTGCCGTCGCTCTCGTCGGCCTCCACCAC
>JBJTXX010000485.1:0-4750 GCA_046082485.1 Actinomycetota bacterium | reverse complement strand
CAGCGAAGCAGCGGGGCGCCGACATCGACATCGTGGCGGTGAACGACCTCGGCTCGCTCGAGCAGATGGCACACCTGCTGAAGTACGACTCGGTGCTGGGAGTGCTGCCCCAGACCATCAAGGCCACCAAGGCCGGTATCTCCGTCGACGGCGACGAACTGCGTGTGCTCAGCGAGCGAGACCCGAAGGCGCTGCCGTGGGGCGACCTCGGCGTCGACGTGGTCATCGAGAGCACGGGCATCTTCACCGCCCGCGACAAGGCAGCGATGCACCTCGAGGGTGGTGCGCCGCTGGTGATCGTGTCGGCCCCCTGTGACGGTGCCGACGCCACGTTCGTCTACGGCGTGAACCACAAGGACTTCGACCTCAAGACCCACAAGGTCATCAGCAACGCCAGTTGCACCACCAACTGCTTCGTGCCGCTCGTGAAGGTGCTCGACGACACCTTCGGCGTCGAGCAGGGCCTGATGCAGACGGTGCACGCCTACACGGGCGACCAGCAGTTGGTCGATGGCCCGCACAAGGACCTCCGCCGGGCCCGTGGCGCGGCCATCAACATCGTGCCGACCAGCACCGGTGCCGCCCGCGCCACCAGCCTCGTGCTGGCGTCGATGAAGGGCAAGCTCGACGGCACCTCGCTGCGCGTGCCCGTGCCCACGGGCTCGGTCGTCGACTTCACCGCGATGCTGAAGAAGCAGGCCTCGGTGGCGGAGATCAACGCCGCGATGAAGAAGGCTGCCAACGGCTCGCTGAAGGGCATCCTCCGCTACACCGAGGACCCGATCGTGTCGAGCGACATCGTCACCGATCCGCACAGCAGCATCTTCGACGCCGGCCTCACGATGGCGATGGGGAAGATGGTGAAGGTGCTGGCGTGGTACGACAACGAGTGGGGCTACTCGAACCGCCTGGTCGACACCACGCTGTACGCGGGTGGCAAGGTCGCCAAGCGTCCGCGGAAGAAGTGACCAACCGATGACCGGTCGAATTCCCACGCTCGCCGACCTCGGCGACGTGAGCGGCAAGCGCGTGCTGGTGCGCACCGATTTCAACGTGCCGATGGAGGACGGGCGGATCACCGACGACTTCCGCATCCGCGCTGCGCTGCCCACCATCAACTGGCTGGTCGAACGTGGCGCACACGTCGTGACCTGCTCGCACCTCGGCCGGCCCAAGGGCGAGCCGAACCCGAAGTACGCGATGCAGCCCGTGCGCGAACGCCTGGCCGAACTGGCCCCGGGTGTGGAGTTGCTCGAGAACCTGCGTTTCGACGCGGGCGAGGAGGGCAACGACCCTGCGTTCGTCGCCCGACTGGTCGACGGTGTCGATGCGTACGTCGACGACGCGTTCGGTGCCTGCCACCGTGCCCACGCCAGCATCGTGGGCCCACCGCGCACGCTGCCGAGCGCCATGGGGTTGCTGCTGGAGAAGGAAGTGGAGGTGCTGCTGGGGTTGCGGAACAGCCCGAGGCACCCGTTCGTCGCGGTGCTCGGCGGCAGCAAGATCAGCGACAAGCTCGGTGTGGTCGAGGCGCTGCTGCGCACGGTCGACTCGCTGGTGGTGGGCGGGGCGATGTGCTTCACGTTCCTCGCCGCGCTGGGGAACCCGATCGGCGACTCGCTGTTCGAACCCGACCAGGTCGAGACCTGTCGGCGGCTGCTGGCCGAGACGCGGGCGAGCGGCAAGACCATCCACCTGCCCGAGGACATCGTGGGCGTCGATGCCAGCGGCAACTTCGCCACCTTCGGCACCCGACTGCCCGACGGCGCCAAGGGATTCGACATCGGTCCGGGCACCGCAGCGGCATTCAGCGACGTCATCATGGATGCCCGCACCGTGTTCTGGAACGGCCCGATGGGCATGTTCGAGGACCCTCGATTCGAGGCTGGCACCCGCACCGTCGCCCAGGCGATGGCCGACACGAAGGCGTTCACGGTGGTCGGCGGTGGTGACAGCGCCGCGGCACTGGCGCGTTTCCGCCTCGACGACGAGGTCGACCACGTGAGCACCGGCGGCGGTGCCTCGCTGGAACTGCTGGAACTCGGCGACCTGCCAGGCCTCGCCGCCCTGAGGGGAGCCCCCAATGCGTAAGCCGCTGATCTCCGGCAACTGGAAGATGAACCTCAACCACTTCGAGGCCATCCAGATCACCCAGAAGCTGGCCTACCTGGTGGGCAAGGAGGAACTGGAGAAGGCCGACGTCAGCCTGCACCCGCCCTTCACCGACATCCGCAGCGTGCAGACGGTGATCGACGGCGACCGGCTGGGGTTCGCCCTCGGCGCCCAGCACTGCCACTGGGAGGACAAGGGAGCCTTCACGGGTGAGGTGGCGCCGCTGTTCCTTGCGAAGCTGGGCGTGCAGTACGTGATCTGCGGCCACAGCGAGCGCCGAGAGTTGTTCGGCGAGACCGACGAGATGGTGAACGCCAAGGTGGCGGCCATCCTGCGCCACGGCATGACGCCGATCATGTGCGTGGGCGAGACCCTCGCCGAGCGCGAGGCGGGTGCCACCGAGACCAAGGTGTTGGGCCAGGTGCAGGCAGGGCTGCAGGGCCGCAGCGCCGAGCAGGTGGCCGGCATGGTGATTGCCTACGAGCCCATCTGGGCCATCGGCACCGGTCGCACGGCGACGGCGGCCGATGCGCAGACGATGTGCACGGCCATCCGCGGAGCGGTTGCGGGTGCCTTCGGTGCGAATGCGGCCGCGAGCGTGCGCATCCAGTACGGCGGCAGCGTGAAGGCCGGCAACATCGCCGAGCTGATGGCCGAACCCGACGTCGACGGTGCACTGGTCGGGGGAGCAAGCCTCGATGCCGACGAGTTCGCGCGCATCTGCAAACTCGGCTCGTGACGTCGTGAACCCTGATTCGCGCGGAGAGGTGCTAGCCTCGCGCCGCCCGTGCAGATCGGGGAGGACTGTTCGGGCGTAGGTATCGCCCCGGCGATGCCACCAACCTCCCTCCGACTCACAACAGGAGGAACCAAGTGAGGACCAGCAAAGGCAGCAAGTTCGCTGCTCTCGCGGTCGGCCTGTCGTTGATCGTCGCAGCCTGCGGCGACGACAAGGATTCGACCAGCACCACCGCTGCCCCCGAGACCACCGCCGCGCCCGAGACCACGGGCGCGCCGGAGACCACGGCGGCACCCGAGACCACCGGCGCGGCGACCGCGGCGATGCGCGTCACCTACACGCTGTCGGATGCAGCCGTGTGGGACGACGGCTCGCCCATCACCGCCGCCGACTTCGAGTGCACCCGCGCTGCCGTCATGGGCACGCCGGGCTCGCTCAGCACCACCGGCTACGACCAGATCATCTCGATCGCCGAGGGCGCCAGCCCGGAGGAAGTCGTGGTGGAGTACAGCTCGAAGTACGCACCCTGGAAGCTCGTCTTCGCCGGCCTGATGAAGGCCTCGATGTTCGACGACTGCAACGACCTCAGCGCCGCCTTCGACGGTGGCATCCCGTTCTCGGGTCGTGAGTGGAAGATCGACTCGTGGAGCCCCGAGCAGCTGATCCTCACCCCGAACGAGGGCTACACCGGCCCGCGCAAGGCCAGCGGCAAGATCGTGTTCGTGCCCGCCGAGGACGGCCCCACCCTGCTGAAGGCCGGCACCGTCGACTTCATCTGGCCGCAGGCCTACACCGGCATCGACCAGGAACTGGCCGACCCGAACGTGGACTTCACCAGCGCTGGTGGCACCTCGTTCGAGGGCCTGTACTTCCAGATGAAGGAAGGCCCGTTCGCCGACCCGGTGTACCGCGAGGCGTTCAGCAAGTCGATCGACCGTGACGCGCTCTACGCGCAGATCTACGCCCCGTTCGCTCAGGGCACGCCCCTGCTGAACTGCGGCCCGATCGCCCCCGGCCCGTACTGCAACGACGACTTCACCAACACCTTCGATCAGTCTGGCGCTGACCAGCTGATGACGGACAACGGCTGGGCGACGAACGCCGACGGCCTGTGGGAGAAGGACGGCACCGTGCCCGAGGTGCGCTGGATGATCAACACCGGCAACACCCGTCGTGAGAGCACCCAGGAATACCTCATCCCGCTGCTGAAGGCTGCCGGCTTCAACGTCAAGGCCGACAACTGCGAGGCCGTGCCCTGCGTGTTCCAGACCCGTCTGCCCTCGCTCGACTACGACCTGGCCATGTACATCAACACCGTGGCACCGGACCCCGCCTACCTGCGCACCTGGGCGTGCGACCAGATCCCGACCGAGGAGAACGACAACCAGGGTCAGAACTCGAGCGGCTGGTGCAACGAGGAGGCCAGCGACCTGCTGATCGCCGCCGACCAGGAGGTCGACGAGGCCAAGCGCACCGACATGGTGAAGCAGGTGTTGGCCCTGATGGCCAAGGACCACGCCATGCTGCCGCTGCTGCAGTTCCCGAACGTGGGAGCCCGCCGCACCGACCGCGTCGACAACGCCTACGCCGAGATCGCCAACTACGACGGTCTGAACGACTTCTACAAGTGGACCGATGTCGACGGCGACGGCCAGATCATCGTGGGTGCGGAGCAGTTCCCCACCCCCGACTGCGCCAACCCCATCACCGAGTGCGCCAACAGCACCTGGTACGTGGTGCTTGTGTCGAACCGCGTGCTGCCCGGCATGTACATCACGACCGCTGAGCAGACCATCGTGCCCAGCGAGTTCCTCACTGGCGAGGCCAAGGTCGAGGTCCTCTGACCCCGATCTCGCCCAGCGAGTAGGCACTGAGACGGGGCCGGTCCTTCGGGACCGG
>JBJTXX010000484.1:0-959 GCA_046082485.1 Actinomycetota bacterium | reverse complement strand
GGCCCCCGCCCCTGACCGCGGTCAGGAGGCGACGCGGAGTTTCTGCACCGCCTGCACCACCACGTCGTCGACGGTGACGGTGCCGGCCTCGATGGCACGGGCGAGGTCGACCCGCATCTCGTGTTCCCAGAAGCGGTCGAGGTGATATGCCGTGGCGGCCACGGCGTCCGCGTTCGGGTCGGCCGACATCTGACGCGCGATCTGGTTCGCCATGCGGACCAGCGCACCGAGACGGTGCTCGGGGTGATCGATCTCGGCTGTCGCCGCCGAGCCACCGGGCGACACCTGCACCGCGGTGACCTTGTACTCCGGGCAGTTCGTGGCCCAGTCGCTGTTCTCGGTCGTCACCACGTTGGCACCGCTGACCGGGTAGTGGAACGTGGTGTACACCACGCCCTGGGCCATCCGGTCGGTGATCACGGCCCGCAACGTGGTGGCGCCCACCCGGCTGGCCAGGCTCACCAGGTCGCCCGTGCGGATGCCACGCTCCTCGGCGTCGGCGGGGTGGATCTCGAGGACGTCCTCGTCGTGCCACACCACGTTCTCGGTGCGCCGGGTCTGGGCGCCCACGTTGTACTGGCTGAGGATGCGACCCGTGGTGAGCAGCAGCGGGAAGCGCCGACTGGCCTTCTCCTCCGTGGCGACGTAGGGGGTGACCGTGAACCGACCGAGGCCACGCACGAACCTGCCCTCGTGCATGATCGGCGTGCCGAGGGGCCTTGCGTCGTTGCACGGCCACTGCACGCTGCCGACCTCGTCGAGTCGGCCGAAACTCACACCCGCGAAGGTGGGCGTGAGCGCCGCGATCTCGTCCATGATCTGTGCCGCGGAGTCGTACTGCATCGGGTGACCGAGGGCCGTGGCGAGATCGCACACCACCTGCCACTCGTGCTTGCCGGTCTTGGCCCGCATCGCCGGACGCACCCGGTTGATGCGACGTTCCGCGTTGGTGAACGTGC
>JBJTXX010000483.1:0-2047 GCA_046082485.1 Actinomycetota bacterium | reverse complement strand
ACCAGCACGAGTACGCGATGGGCTTCCCCAACAAGGAATGGCCCGCCGGCCGACCCGGGTGGGTGTCGCCGCTGTACGACACCCTGCAGGCCAAGGGCGCACACTTCGGCGCCCGAGGCGGCTGGGAGCGCCCCACGTGGTTCGACCCCAGCGGTTCAGTGCCGGTCGACGACTACTCGTTCTTCCGCACACAGGCGTGGCGCGGGCCGGTGGCCGATGAGTGCGACGCCGTCCGCAACCGGGTGGGCGTGCTCGACATGCCGGGGTTCACCAAGATCGAGGTGAAGGGGCCGGGCGCTGCCGCGTACCTCGACCACTTGCTGTGCACGAAGCTGCCCCGCCCCGGCCGCATCACGCTGGCCTACGCACTGCTGCCCGACGGCAAGATCCTCAGCGAGTTCACGGTCGCGAAGATCGCCGACGACCAATTCTACCTGGTCGGCGCGGCAGGCGCCGAGTGGCCCGACCTCGACGTGCTCGAGTCCCCCCTGCCGACCGATGGCTTGGTGACGCTGTCGAACATCAGCAAGGACTATGGCTCGCTGGTCGTGGGGGGTCCGCACGCCCGCGACGTGCTCGCTCAGGTCACATCGACGCCGCTCGACAACGAGCACTTCCCCTGGCTCAGCGTGCGCGACATCGAGACCGCAGTCGGCGGCGTGCGCACATTGCGCGTCGGCTACGTGGGCGAGCTGGGCTGGGAACTGCACGCCGCGAACGAGCAACTGGTCGCGCTGTACCAGGCCATCTGGGCGGCCGGCGAGCAGTACGGCATCCGCGACTTCGGCATCTACGCGGTCGACAGCCTGCGACTCGACAAGGGCTATCGCGGCTGGAAGGGCGACCTCGAGATCGGCTTCTCGCCGTTCGACGCATCACTCGACCGCTTCGTCGACCTCACCAAGGCCGCCTTCGTGGGCAAGGACGCGCTGGTCGCCGAGAAGGCCGCAGGTTCACCGTGGCGTTTCGTGTCGATGACTCTCGACGAGCCCGGCGAGGCTGACGCACCCGCGCTGTCGAGCATCTTCGACGGCGACGAGCGCGTCGGCCTGGTCACCTCGGGCGGCTGGAGCTTCACCCTTGGCCAGAGCATCGCCATCGGCTTCGTACGCCCGCAGTACGAGGCACCCGGCACCAAGGTGACGGTGTTGGTGCAGGGGGTGAGTTGCAGCGCCACCGTCGGCGCCGAGCCGCTCTACGACCCCACCAACGCCCGCCTCCGCGCCTGACCCACGCGAACTCAAGTTCGCGCGGGCCTGTCCCGAGGAACTCAAGTTCGGGGGGACAGGGTGAGGTGGGTGGTGGCCTCCTTGGCGTGGTAGCTGCTGCGCGTCAGCGGGCTGGCCTCGACGTGGCCGATGCCCATCGAGCGGCCGAGGTGTGCCCAACGATCGAACTCGGCGGGTTCGGCCCATCGAGCAACGGGCAGGTGGTGCGACGTGGGCCGCAGGTACTGGCCAATGGTGACGATGTCGACGCCGATCGACGCGAGGTCCGCGACCAGGCCGTCCACCTCTTCGGCGGTCTCGCCGAGGCCGACCATGAAGCCCGACTTCACGACGAGTCCTGCAGCCTTGGCGCGTGCCAGCACCGACAGGCTGCGGGCGTAGCCGGCCGACGGCCTGACTGCTCGCTGCAGCCGCGCCACGGTCTCGATGTTGTGGTTGAAGACGTCGGGGCGCTCGTCGAACAGCAGTCGCAGCGATGCATCGTCGCCCTTCGCGTCGCTGACCAGCGTCTCGACCGTGGTGCCCGACGTCGTCGACCGAATGGCCCGGACGCATGCCGCCACGTGGGCAAAGCCTCCGTCGACGAGGTCGTCGCGCGCCACCATCGTCAGCACTGCGTGCTGCAGGCCGCTGAGCGCCACCGCGGAGGCCACTCGGCGCGGCTCGTCGGCATCGGGTGCCATCGGCTTGCGGGTGTCGACCAGACAGAAGCCGCACGCCCGGGTGCACCGCTCGCCGAGCACCATGAACGTCGCCGTGCCCGCAGCCCAGCACTCGCTGAGGTTCGGGCAGCCGGCCTCCTCGCACACCGTCACCAG
>JBJTXX010000482.1:0-9041 GCA_046082485.1 Actinomycetota bacterium | reverse complement strand
CGCGGATCACCCGGCGCGCCGAGACCCACCAACGCGTTGCGCACGCCGATGTCGGTGGGCAGGAATACGTCGGGGTCGCCCAGGGCGCGCATCGCCACGTAGCCCGCCGTCCATGGCCCGATGCCTCGAACCGACTGCAGGGTCGCGCCTGCCCGATCGCGATCGCTGCCGGCATCGAGCACCAACGAACCATCGGCGATCATCCGGCATGCGTCGATGAGCGCTGCTGCCCGGGACCGAGGCATTGCGAACTCCGTCGGCGGCAGCGCTGTGATGTCGGCCGCAGTCGGGAACAGGTGCGTCACCGCACCGACGGGTTCCGGCAGTGGCTCGCCGTGGGCCGCCACGAGGCGGGCGGCAAGAGTGCGGGCACCGGCGACGCTCACCTGCTGGCCGAGCACGGCGCGCACCAGCAGTTCCGCGCCGTCGGGGTGTCCCGGTGCACGAAGTCCCGGACGTGCCGCCACCAACGGCCCCAGCAGGGGGTCGTCGCACAACTGGGACGACACGAGTGTCGGGTCGGCGTCGAGGTCGAGCAGACGCCGGGTGCGTTGCACCGCCGACTGCAGATCAGCGACCGATTGCAGCGTCACCGTGCACGTGCAGCCTTCGCTGCCGATCCGCACCTGCACGATGGCACTGCCGTGCGCCAGTCGAAGCGACCGCGAGTACGAGTCACCATCGATGTGCTCGACCCCCGGCACCGCCCTCGCATCCAGGAACGCCAACAGGTGGGAACCGTCGAACGGTGGCCGCACCGCCAACCGCACGGTCAGCGGACCCTGCCCGACGCTGCGATGGGCCATGCCACGAACGCTGGCCCGCAACTGCGACGGCGTGCACGCGAACACCTGCTGCACGGTGTCGTTGAACTGCCGGACGCTGCCGAAACCACTCGCGTGTGCGACTTCGGTGAACGACAGTGCGGTGGTCTCCACCAAAAGGCGTGCCGTCTGGGCGCGTTGTGCCCGGGCGAGCGCGAGCGGGCCGACGCCCAGTTCGGCCACCAGCATGCGGTGCACCTGTCGCTCGCTGTACCCGAGGCGCACAGCCAGCCCACGCACACCGTCGCGGTCGACCGCTCCGTCGGCGATCAGGCGCATCGCCCTGCCGACCGCATCTGCCCGCGTGTCCCATTCGGGTGAACCCGGCGACGCATCGGGTCGGCACCGCTTGCAGGCGCGGTAGCCGCGCGACTGGGCGGTGGCGGCCGCAGGGAAGAACTCCACGTTGCGGCGCCGTGGCGTGGTGGCCGGGCACGACGGCCGGCAGTAGATGCCGGTGGTCCGCACCGCCATCACGAACCAGCCGTCGAAGCGTGGGTCACGCCCCTGCACGGCCCGGAAGCAGAGTTCGTCGTCCAGCTGCACGTCACCAGTCTGCCGCTCGCCAGGTCGCCCGGCTGGCGGTTTTCGGACGTGCCGCTCCGCGCTCAGTCGAGCGCAGTCACGTCGACCGACACACCCAACCGCTGTCCACCGGGCGGGCCGATGACCACACCGCGAACCGGGGCGACGTCGTCGTAGTCGCGCCCCCATGCAACCGTGACGTGGCGCTGCGGCGGCATCTGGTCGTTCGTGGGGTCGAAGTCCACCCAGCCACACTCCCCCGCCCAGACAGCGCACCAGGCATGTGAGGCGTCCACACCGACCAGTTTCGGCTGACCGGGTGGTGGCAGGGTCTCGAGGTAACCGCTCACGTATCTCGCAGGAAGACCGACCGATCGCAGTGCCGCCACCCCGACATGGGCGAAGTCCTGGCACACCCCGTGGCGCTGGGCCTGGAGTTCCCCCTGAATGACGGACACCTCATCTGAGGCGGGCGAAGGCCCGTCCGGAAGGAGTCCTGATGCCTCGTCCCCACCCACCGGAGTTCCGTCGTCGTGCTGTCGAGCTGGCACGGCTGCGAGAGAAGCCGGTCTCGAAGATTGCCGAGGATCTCGGCATCTCGGATAGCTGTTTGCGCGGCTGGATGCATCAGGCCGACATCGATGATGGTGCCAAGCCGGGCCTGTCGAGCGATGAGCGGGCCGAACTGGTGAAGCTCCGTCGGGCGAACCGTGTGCTCGAGATGGAAGTCGAGATCCTCAAGCGGGCCGCCGCGTTCTTCGCCCGGGAGAACGTGCTCCCAAATTGACCTTCACGTTCATTGCTAACGACTGCGCCGATCTGCCGATCGAGGCGTGTTGTCGGACGATGAAGGTGTCCCGATCGGCGTTCTTCGCGTGGCGGCAGCGACGCGAGAACCCGACCCCGAA
The DNA here is from genome assembly GCA_046082485.1 of Actinomycetota bacterium. GTDB lineage: Bacteria > Actinomycetota > Acidimicrobiia > Acidimicrobiales > Ilumatobacteraceae > UBA668. The sequence goes on along the minus strand of JBJTXX010000482.1, from coordinate 6,784 downwards.
GATGGTCGACGACATCGACTTCGGCGAGTTGATCGTCAAGATCCACGACCAGTCCCACGGCACCTACTGGGCGCCGAGAGTGACCGCCGAGCTGCGCCTGGGTCTGGGCCGGCAGGTGAACCACAAACGTTTCGAACGGTTGATGCGTGAACGCGGCCTGCAGGGCGTCACCCGCCGCAGACGCGGGAAACGATGCACTCGAGCGGAACGCGGTCTGATCTCTGACGATCTTGTGCATCGCCAGTTCCGCCCAGACCGACCCGATCGGCTGTGGGTGCAGGGCATCACCCAACATCGCACCGCCGAGGGGTGGGTCTACATGGCGGTCGTCATCGACGCCTGGTCCCGTCGTGTCATCGGCTGGTCGATCGCTGATCACCTGCGCGCCGAGCTCGTGGTCGACGCATTGGAGATGGCGCGCCTGCGTCGCCGCCCCGACGGCACCACGGTCCACTCGGACCACGGAGCCCAATACACCCCATGGGTATTCGGGCAACGACTTCGTCACGCCGGCCTGCTCGGCTCGATGGGGACCGTCGGCGACGCCCTCGACAACGCCGTCGCCGAGTCGTTCTTCGCATCGCTGCAATGCGAACTCCTCGACCGGCACACCTGGCCGACGAGAGCCGGTCTCGCCCGGGCCATGTTCCACTACGTCGAAGCGTTCTACAACCCCACCCGCCGCCACTCGACCCTCGGCTACGTCAGCCCAGTCGACTACGAAGCCGCACACGCGGCATGATCACACCACACCAACCCCGTCCGTAATCCGGGGGGAACTCCAATGAGCGTCGTACCCACCGGGTGGGAAGGGCATTGCCCCGGACTGCACCCCGAGCGACCAAGCACTCATCGGCCAATCTGACATCGGCACATTGTCCGACATGAGGGCGAGCGCCTCCATGTTGCCCAGGCCCACGTTGCACGTAACGGTGCGAACTCCCCGAAGACCCGCCTTGCGAGCAACACCTGCAGCAACGCTCGCACCGACGATGCAGTGGGCGGGAATGAGCCCGAAGTCATCGACGATCTGCGGCCAGCGCTCGCAACAATTCGCCCAGAACCGTGCTGCATTCTGCACGGGCCGATCATCTCCCTGACCGAGTTCGCCGGCCAGGGCACATGGTCCCGTCGGCACTTGCCGCCGGCCTGCGCTGGTTGTTCGACTACCAGAGCCCCTCAGCTGTCGACGATCTCCACCCGCACTCGCTTGTTGCCCTTGCCCTTGTTCTCGAGTTTGGTCACCTTCAGGCGGCCGACCTCGGCAGTGCTGCGCACGTGCGTGCCACCGTCCGCCTGCTTGTCGAGTCCGACGATGTCGACGACGCGAATCTCGCTCACGGTCTCGGGGATCAGGCTGACCTTCGTTCGGATGAGGTCCTCGTCGGTGACTGCGGTGTCACGCGGCAGGAACGACACCTCGATGGGCCGGTCCGCCGCCAGTTCGGCATTCACCAGTTCCTCGATGCGGGCCGCGAACCCATCGGGCAGGGGGTCGAACTCGAAGTCCATCCGGGCGGCCAACGGTTCCATGTTGCCGCCGGTCACCGGCACTCGCCATTCGTTCCAGATCACACCACACAGCACGTGCAGCGCCGTGTGGGTGCGCATCAGTTGGTGGCGGCGAGCCCAGTCGACATCGCCCACCACCGCTGCACCCAGTTCGGGCACGGGATGACCCTCGAGGGTGTGCCACACGAGGTCCCCCTCCTTGCGCACGTCGATGACGGACAGGCCCGCCAGCGTGCCCGTGTCGTGGGGCTGGCCACCGCCCGTCGGGTAGAAGAGCGTGCGATCCAGCGCCACCGCCCCTTCGCGCACCTCGATCACCTCTGCGGCGAAGTGGGTGAGGTACGCGTCGCGCAGGTACAGCAGTTCGGTCATGCAACAGAGTCTGTCGCCCCTATGGCCGCCCCGCCAGCCTCGTTAGGGTGACGCCCATGGAGCAGTCACCCGAACAGGTCGCGCAGCGAGCCATCGCCCTGCTCGACCTCACCGAACTCGGAGACGCAGCCACCGCCGAACAGGTCGAGACCCTGTGCGCACGGGCCGTCGGCCCGCACGGGCCCGTCGCAGCCGTGTGCGTGTGGCCGCGCCACGTGGCACTGGCCGTCGAGCACCTGTGGGGAACGAGCGTGCGCGTCGCCACGGTGGTGAACTTCCCCACGGGTGACGAGGCAGTGCACGACGTGCTGGCGATGACCGCACAGGCACTGGCCGACGGGGCTGACGAGATCGACCTCGTACTGCCCTATCGGGCGCTGATGGCGGGAGACCTCGCACACACCGCCGCGATGATCGACCACGTCCGCACCGCGGTGCCGGCCGACAGCCACCGGCTGAAGGTGATCCTCGAGACCGGTGAGCTGGCGCACCCCGACCTGATCGACCGCGCCGCGCGACTGGCCATCGAGCACGGCGCCGACTTCGTGAAGACCTCCACCGGCAAGACGCCACACAGCGCAAGCCTCCAGGCCACCGGCATCATGCTGCAGGCCATCCGCGAGGCGCAGCGCCCGGTGGGGCTGAAGCCCAGCGGTGGCATCCGCACGTTCGACGACGCTGCCGAGTACCTCCGGCAGGCCGACCGGTTCATGGGGCCGATGTGGGCGACGCCCGAGACGTTCCGCTTCGGCGCCAGCGGACTGCTCGACGCGCTCGTCGCCGTCATCGACGGCGCCCGACCGAACCACACCGAAGGCGCCTACTGATGCTGCCCCAGGAAATCATCCGCGCCAAGCGGGACGGACACGCGCTGAGCGCCGACGACATCTCCGCGTTCGTGCGCGGCACGGTGAACGGCGCCGTCACCGAGGGGCAGGCGGCGGCCTTCGCGATGGCCGTCTACTTCCGCGGCATGACCACCGACGAGGCTGTGGCCCTCACGCTGGCGATGCGCGACAGCGGAGCCGTGCTGCGCTGGGATCTCGACGGGCCCGTGCTCGACAAGCACTCGACGGGTGGGGTGGGCGACACGGTGAGCCTGATGTTGGCGCCGATGGTGGCTGCGTGTGGCGGCCGCGTGCCGATGATCAGCGGTCGCGGCCTGGGCCACACCGGGGGAACCTTCGACAAGATGGAGAGCATCCCGGGCTACAACGCCACACCGACCATGGCCAAGTTCCGATCGGTCGTGGGCTGGGTGGGATGCGCGGTCATCGGCCAGACCGCGGACCTCGCCCCCGCCGACAAGCGGCTCTATGGCATCCGCGACGTCACCGCCACGGTCGAGAGCGTGCCGCTCATCACCGCCAGCATCCTCTCCAAGAAGCTCGCGGCCGGCCTGCAGGGCCTGGCAATGGATGTGAAGACCGGCAACGGTGCATTCATGCCCACCGTCGCCCGAGCACGCGAGTTGGCGCACAGCATCGCCGGCGTGGCCAACGGCGCCGGCGTTCCCACTGTCGCGCTGGTGACCGACATGGACCGCCCGCTGGGCGACACGGCGGGCAACGCGCTCGAGGTGGCGTACGCCATCGACTTCCTCACCGGGACACGGCGTGAACCACGGATGCTGGAACTCGTGCTCGCACTCGGTGCCGAGATGCTGGTACTCGGCAGGCTCGCCCGCACCACCGCCGCCGCACGCACACGCCTGCAGGATGCCCTCGATGCAGGATCGGCGGCCGAGACCTTCGGCAGGATGGTGGCGGCGCTCGGTGGGCCCAAGCGTCTGCTCGACGACCCGTGGCGTCACCTGGAACGAGCCCCTGTGCAACTGCCGGTGCTGCCCGACCGGGCGGGCACCGTGCGGCGCATCGACACACGCGCCGTCGGCATGTCGGTGGTGGCGTTGGGTGGCGGGCGCACGAGGCCGCAGGATGCCATCGATCACGCGGTGGGCCTCACGAAACTGGCGGCTGCCGGCGACGCCGTCGGCCCCGACCGGCCCATTGCCGTGGTGCACGCGCGCACCACGGAGCAGGCCGAACAGGCAGCAACGATGCTGCGCGCAGCCTACCGCACCACGGGAAGAGCCGCCCCTGCAGGCCCGGTGGTGATCGACCGCATCACCTCGTGACCCGAGCGGCCACCACCATCAGGAACCCGACTGGGGTTCCTTCGGCAGACCGAGTGCCCGCTCGCCGACGATGTTGCGCTGGATCTGGCTGGTGCCGCCCCAGATCGTCTCGCTGCGGCTGAAGAAGAAGGCACTCATCATCGCGCTGACCGGGTAACCAGGGCGCCGCTTCTCGCGCGCCGTGCCCGGCCACGAACCCGATCCGGCTCCGGTGTCGACCAGCATCGAGGCGGCGCCGTGGATGTCGAGTGCCAGTTCCATGGCTTCCTTGTGCATCTCGGTCCAGAACATCTTGTTCGTGGCGCCGAGCGCGGCGATGCCCGGATCCTTCACACCGGCGAGGGCGCTGGAGAGCGAGCGCAACCCGTTGATGCGCAGGATCTGCACCTTCGTGTGGAACACCATCAACCGCTGTCGGATGGTGGCCTCCTCGATGCAGCCGTTCGCCTGCGCGGCAGCGACCATCAACTTGTACTCCTCCTCGAAACGCCGGTAACCGGTGGTGGCGCTCATGCCGCGCTCGAAGGCCAGCGTGCTGTTCGCCACCTTCCAGCCGTTGTTCACGCCACCCACCACGTTGTCCTTCGGGCAGCGGGCATCGGTGAAGAAGACCTCGCAGAACTCGGCCGTGCCATCGGGCTGCACGATGCCGCGCACCTCCACACCCGGCTGACGCATCGGCACCAGCAGGTAGCTGATGCCCTTGTGCTTCGGGGCGTCGGCGTCGGTGCGGGTGAGCAGGAAGCAGTAGTCGGCGTGGTGGCCCTGCGTGGTCCACACCTTCTGGCCGTTGATCACCCATTCGTCACCGTCGAGCACCGCCGACGTCTTCAGCGACGCCAGGTCGCTGCCCGAGTTCGGTTCGCTGAAGCCCTGGCACCAGCGCATCTGGCCGCTGAGGATCTTGGGCAGGAGCTCACGCTTCTGCTCCTCGGTGCCCCACTGCAGGATGGTGGGGCCGACCAGCGTGTCGCCGAAGAAGTCGGCGCGCATCGGCGCCTTGAAGTTGGCGAACTCCTCCGCCAGCACCACGCCCTCCATCGTCGACAGGCCCTTGCCGCCGTACTCCTTGGGCCAGGTGGCGCAGATCCAGCCGCCCTCGTACAGCTTCGACGGCCACGACTCGTTGAACGCCTTGCGATCCTCCGCCGACATCTCGAACGGTTCGCCACGGTCGATGGCGTCGAACCATCCGGCGGGCAGGTTCTCGCGCAGCCATGCGCGGATCTCGGTGCGGAACACTTCCGCTTCGGCGGTGTAGGTGATGGCCATGTCGCAAGTATCGACGCTCGAGCGCCGACGAAACCACTCCGGCGCCCACCGTCACATGGCGGGCCGGCGCCCCACCGCGGTCGGCGCTCGCGGCTACCGTGCGCGCATGAGCGACGACCACGGATTCGACGCACTCCTGCCCGCGCAGATGGCCGCCAAGGCCGAACAGGTGGGCGTGACGAAGGCCTCGCTGCCCCTGCAGCGACTGGTGCCCCTCGGTGTGCTGGCCGGGGCGTTCATCGCGCTCGGCGCCAACTTCTCGCAGGTCGTCACCTCCGACACCGGCATCTCGCCTGGGATACGCGCCGTGCTCGGGGGCCTGGTGTTCTCGCTCGGCCTGATCCTGGTGGTGGTGAGCGGAGCAGAACTGTTCACCGGCAACACGCTCATCGTCATCGCCTTCGCCGGGCGAAAGGTGCGGGCGACGGCGCTGCTGCGCAACTGGGCCGTGGTCTATGCCTCGAACCTTGCGGGCGCGGCGAGCGTGGCTGCGCTGGTGAACTGGAGCGGCCGCCTCGATGCCGGTAAGGGTGAACTGGCCGCAAGGGTGCTGGCCACGGCCGAGGCCAAGGGCGCGCTGCACTGGGGCAACGCCTTCGTGAGCGGCATCCTTGCCAACGCTCTCGTCTGCCTCGCGGTGTGGATGACGATGTCGGCCCGCACCCTCACCGACAAGGTGGTGGTGATCGTGCCGCCAATCACGGCGTTCGTGGCCGCCGGGTTCGAGCACAGCATCGCCAACATGTACTTCTTCCCCGTCGCCCTGTTCCACGGCACCGACGCCGACCACCCACACGTCACATGGACGCACTTCGCGTGGCACAACCTGGTCCCCGTCACCCTCGGCAACGTGGTGGGTGGCGCGGTGCTGGTGGGCCTCGTGTACTGGTTCGTCTACTTGCGCCACCGACCCGCCTGACGGACGGCGGGGCGCGTTCACACGCCGTTCACACGCGGCCAACAGGGACGCAACACGGCCTTCGTACGGTGCGCCCGTGACCTCGCCTCGTGTCGCAGAACAGAACCCCTCCGACAGGCGCAGTGCCGGTTCCGCAATGTGTCCGTCGCCCCCGGAGCAGGCCGTGCTGCGCGTGCTGTACGACCAACGCCACCGCGTGGTGGGCAGGATGGAACTCGCCCGGTCCTCCGGTCTGGCCGGCCTCAGCCATCGCCGCTGCGACAGCGTTCTCGTCGGTGTGCGACGCGAGCTCGGCCCCTCGTCCATCATCACGGTGCGCAGCAGGGGCTGGCGCCTCGCACCCGAGGCCGTCGCGGCCGCCGCCCATCTGCTCGGGCAGGCCGACGCGTGATCGCTGCATCGGGCGGGGGTGTCGACCTGGCACGTCTGCTGCTGGACCTGCTGATCGTGCTCGTCGCCGCCAAGGCTGCGGCGGAGGCGGCCGAACGCCTGAGGGTTCCCGCTGTCATCGGCGAGATCCTGGCCGGCGTGGTGGTGGGCCCGAGCGTGCTCGGGCTGGTGGAACTCTCCGG
>JBJTXX010000481.1:0-509 GCA_046082485.1 Actinomycetota bacterium | reverse complement strand
GGGTCGACCACGGCGATGTCGGACCCGTCGTCGGCCCGCGGCCGACCGAGCGCGCCCCGAGGTGTGTCGGGAGTGCGCATGATCACCACGGCCGCCTCACTCGAGCCGTAGCCCTCCACGAGTGGGCAGCCGAAGCGCTCGAGGAAGCGTTCGCGGTCTTGCGCCGACGCCTCGGTGCCGAACCCGAGCCGGAGGCGATGGTCGGCGTCGTGCGCCGTGGGTGCGGTGGAGAGGACGTAGGCGATGGTGCGCCCCACGTAGGTGAAGTACGTGCAGCCGTACCGGCGCACGTCGTCGAGGAAGCCGCTCGCCGAGAACTTCCGCCGCAGCACCACCGTGGCGCCGGTGTTGAGTGCGGGTGCCCAGCACGCCATGAGGGCGTTGCCGTGGAAGAGCGGCATGCAGCAGTAGCACACGTCGTCGCGGGTGACGCCGTAACCGGCCGCGGCGCGGGCGCCGGTGGCGGCCATGCGGCCGGTGGTGCACACCACCGCCTTCGGAGCGCCGGT
>JBJTXX010000480.1:0-21847 GCA_046082485.1 Actinomycetota bacterium | reverse complement strand
CCAACCGAGCCGGGTGGCCTGCTGGAGGTGACCCTCGAGAACGGTGCCACGCTGCGTTCACGATCCGTGGTGCTGAGCACAGGCGCCCGCTGGCGACAGATGAGCGTGCCGGGCGAGGACGAATACCGCAACCGGGGCGTGGCCTACTGCCCGCACTGCGACGGCCCCCTGTTCAAGGGCAAGCGCGTGGCCGTGGTGGGTGGCGGCAACTCGGGTGTCGAGGCGGCGATCGACCTCGCCGGCATCGTGGCCCACGTGACGTTGCTGGAGTTCGGCGACACGTTGCGGGCCGACCAGGTGCTGCAGGACAAACTGCGCAGCCTGTCCAACGTCACGGTGCACACGATGGCACTCACCACCGAGGTGCTCGGCGACGGCAGCCGCGTCACCGGCCTCGTCTACCGGGACCGCATCAACGACGAACTGCACACCGTGCCGCTGGAGGGCGTCTTCGTGCAGATCGGACTGCTGCCCAACACGGAGTGGCTCGACGGCACCGTCGAGTTGTCAGCTCGGGGCGAGTTGGTGGTCGACGACCGCGGCGCCACCAGTGTGCCGGGCGTGTTCGCCGCCGGCGACTGCACCACCGAGCCGTTCAAGCAGATCGTGATCGCGATGGGCGCCGGGGCCACCGCTGGCCTGAGCGCCTTCGAACACCTCGTCCGCTCACCGACGCTCGTCGGCGCGACTGCTTGAATGGCAGCCGGATGAACCTCAGCGACCTGCGCTACCTGGTGGCAGTGGCCGATCACCGGCACTTCGGCCGAGCCGCGGAAGCATGCTTCGTCAGCCAGCCCACCCTCAGCACGCAGATCAAGAAACTGGAACGCGAACTGGGCGTGGAGTTGTTCGAGCGCAACCCCCGGCAGGTGCTGCTGACGGCCGCAGGCGAGCAGGTGCTGGCCCACGCCCGACAGGCCATCAGCGAGGCCGACGCGATCCGCGAGGTGGCACGGCAGGCGCGCGACCCCGAGACCGGCAGCCTTCGCCTCGGGGTGTTCCCCACACTCGGCCCATACCTGCTGCCGCACACCGTGCCAGCCGTGCGCGAACGGTTCCCGCAGCTGGAGTTGCTGCTCGTGGAGGACAAGACCGAAGTGCTGCTGCAGCGCCTGCAGGACGGCAAACTCGACGTGGCAGTGCTGGCCCTTCCGGTCGAGGGGGACCACCTGCACGCCGAGCCGTTGTTCGAGGAGGACTTCGTGCTCGCTGTGCCCTCCGACCACCCGCTGGCCCATGCACGCAGGAAGGTGAACCTTTCTGTGTTGTCCGGTGAGCAGTTGCTGCTGCTCGAGGAGGGTCACTGCCTGCGGGCCCAGGCGCTGAGCGTGTGTCAACTGCATGGCGCAGGCGAGCGCGCCGGATACCGGGCCACGAGCCTCGAGACGCTGCGGCAGATGGTGGCCGGCGGCGTCGGCATCACGCTGATGCCGGAGCTGTCGGTGCGCCCGCCGGTTCCCGACTACCGCGGGGTGCGGCTGCTGACGTTCACGGACCCGGCACCGAGCCGCCGTGTGGGATTCGTCTGGCGCAGCACCAGCGCGTTCGGCACCTTCCTGCCCCGACTGGCCGAGGTGTTCCGCTCGTCACTCGACGGCCAGGCCGTGAGGGTGCTGCCCTGACGGACGCGCTCAGCGAAGCCGATCGGAGAGTTCCGTCAATCGGCGCGGCAGCTCGAGACGCAGGCGCCGGGACTGCATCATCGGGTTCCACTGGCCGACCCTTCCACCCGCCTGGTCCACTCGCAGTCGCAGCCGGGAACGGAGGCGACGAGCCGCCACCTTGTCGGCAGCGAGAGCGTGCGAGTGCAACTCCATGAGCACGGGGACGACCTGCGCATCGCGGGCCACGCTGTAGACACGGTCGGCACGACCCGCTTCCTTCAGGGCCGTCACCGCGCGCAGTGACACGATGTCGGCCTGTCCGGCCAGACGCAGGATGAGGTCGTAGTCCTCCAGCGGCGCCGTCTGCTGGCGGAAACCCTCGACCTTGTCGAACCACTCCACCGCCACGGCGGTCGTGGTTCAACTGACCGGCTGGTTGTAGAGACGCAGCAGCCGCCGGTGAGCATGACGGCTCAGGTTCGGCAGTACGTCGTGGTGTGACCGGCCCTGCCCGTAGACAGCTCGGTAGCCGGTGAGCACCACGGCTGCCCCCGGTGCGCGACCCAGCACGAGGTCGATGTGCGAGGGCAGCCACTGGTCATCGGAGTCGAGGAATGCCACCCACTCGGAGCTGCTGGCCGCCACGCCGATGTTGCGGGCTCCACCGGACCCGGCAGGAGCCTCGTTGCGAACCAGCCGCAACTTCGGCGCGTCAGCCGGCCACCACGAGAGGTCGACGGGCGCCGCCGACGCATCGTCGACCACCACGACCTCGTCGACGGGGCGGCGCTGCGCGAGCACGCTCCGCAGCGCGCGCTCGAGTTCGAGGGCGCGATCCCGAACAGGCACCACGGCGGTGATGGTCGGCGGAACCGATCGAATCATCAGCTTCACGTTACTCACAGCTTCAGCACAAGCCGGGGTGCAACACGCAGAGTCGTGGATGAACCGCCTGCGTAGTGGTGGACATGTGAAGACCAGTGTCGGTGACCCGGAAGCCCCGCTGCAGCAGGTGTGCTGCGAGTTCGTGGTTTCCCGGTACGTAGAGCTGCACTCCCTTGGCGCCGCTCCAACGAGTCAGCGCAGCAACTGCCGCGAGTTCGAAGCCCTCGATGGCCGCGAGGTGTTCGATACGACAGCCTCCGTCGCTGACGAGCAGCGCCCCGACCGCCGTGACGCGGCCATCGAGTTCCAACGACACCGCGTGCGAACCTGCTCGTGAACGCCAGTAGACGTGGTCCGACACACGGTCGATTCCCGTGATGCCCTGCTCGACGGAGGCCGCATCGAGGGCGTCGACCTCGCGCACCAGCAAGTGCGACCCGGGCAGGAGCGACTCGGCCAGGTGCGGCTCGGCCAGGTGCGGCTCGGACAGACCGGCTGCGGCGCCCCCGAGGGTGAGCAGGGGCCAGTGGCACAGCATCCCGGCACGCGTGTACAGCGGGATGGTCGCCGGGTCGTTGCTGGCGAAGGTCAGCCGCTCGAACGCCCCGTCGAGCACCGCCCCGAGCAAGGCACCGCCCACGCCCTTGCCGTGCCAGTCGGCGTGAACGTAGAGGTCGCTCAGCAGTCGGGCTCCGGCGATGTCGATGGCACCTCCGAAACCGACCACCCGACCACCCTGCTCGGCGACCACCAGGTGGCCGCAGCGGATCAGGTAACGGCAGTAGTCGGGGTTGGCGCCCGAGTCGTCGTGCGCCGGCCCGTTCGAGAGGCGAGCCTGCGCGATATCCGCAAGGTCGCCCTCGTCAGCGCGACGGACCTCCACCGATCACTTCCCGGGGCGAACGACACGCACAGCGAGCAGCACGCCGATCACCACTGCGACTGCGAGGCCGTACCACAGCACGTCGAGCGCCGACTTCTCGAGCACCAGTTGCTCGAGGAACTTGATCACCGCCACCAACTGCAGCACGTCGATGAACTTGCCCTTGAGGTCACCGAGGTCCCGGATCACCAACCATGCGGGCAACCGGAGTTCGGTGATGAACAGTTCGACGAGGCCGATCGCGAGGATCACCAGCACCGTGCCCAGCAGGAACACGTCGATCACCTCGAGCAGCCTCACGATGGCCAACGAGTCCTCGCTGCGGTCGAGCAACACCTTGGCGAGCTTCCACACCTTGGCCACGCCCCAGGCGAACGTGACGGCAGCGGTGACAGCGAGGGCCAGGGCTGCAACCGATACCAGGAGCAGCGAGGATTCCGCGACGCGAGCAATGACCCGGCGCTGCGGCATGGGCGAGTTGGCGTTCTCCGGTGCGACCACGACCAGCAGTGTAGGAACAGCGTGTCGGGTAGGCTCCATCAAACTTCGCGGGTGTAGCTCAATGGTCAGAGTTCCAGCCTTCCAAGCTGGCTATGCGGGTTCGATTCCCGTCACCCGCTCGATCGCGATGAGCAGCACGAATGCACCGCACCAGCCCCACTACGACATCGTCTGGCCGAGGCCGCCGGTGGGTGTGCAGTCCAAGGCGCCGGCACCCCGCCCCACATCGCTGGCCGGCAAGCGCATCGGCTTCGTGTGGGACTACATTTTCCGCGGCGAAGAGATCTTCCCGATCCTCGAGGCCGAGTTGGTCAGCCGCTTCCCCGGCGTCGAGATCGTCCCCTACGACGTGTTCGGCAACATCCACGGTGGCGACCAGGCTGCGCGGGTGAACGCCCTGCCCCACGTGCTCGCCCAGTACCGCGTCGATGCGGTGGTGTGCGGCAACGGCTGTTGAGGCAGCTGCACGCCCGCCGTGTTGCGGGCATCCGTGGAGTGTGAATCCGCCGGCGTTCCCGCCGTGTCGCTGGTGTGCGAGGGCTTCGAGCGTCAGGCAAACGCAACGGCGCGGGGCCTCGGCTACGACGGCCTCCCGCTCGCCGTGATGCGCGGCCACGTCGACGCCCAGTCGTACGAGCAGATGAGGTCGTCGTTCATCGAGCACACCATGCAGCAGGTGATCGACGGGCTCACGCTGGCGATCGAGCACGATGCCGCGGCCAGTGCCGAACCGACGGCACTCGACATCGTGTTCAGCGGCACCGTCGACGAGGTCTGCGCCGAGTTCGCCGACCGCGGCTGGAGTGACGGGCTGCCCATCGTCCCACCGACGCGCGACCGCATCGAGGCGTTCCTGGCCGTCGGCGGTTACGACCCGTGGCGGGTGCTCGGCGAGGCCCGGCCGTCCGGGCGCGACGTCACGCTCTGGAGCCTCGCCGTGAACGGCACGATGGCCGGGTGCCGCCCCGAGCAGATGCCGGTGCTGATCGCGATCGCCCAGGTGCTGCTCGACCCGCGCTACGGCGTGGAGCACAGCGGCAACACCACGGGCGCCGATTCGCTGATGGTGCTCGACGGGCCGATCGGCGCCGACCTCGGCTTCAACAGCGGGCCCGGCGCGATGCGCGACGGCGCAGGAGTTGCGAACACCGCCGTCGGCCGCTTCCTGCGGCTGCTGCAGCGCAACGTGCACGGCTTCACCCGTGACGAGCACGACAAGGCCACGTTCGGGAACCCCTCCAAGGTGGTGCTGTGCGAGGACATGGCCACGCTGGCCGAGATCGACTGGCCACCACTCAGCGCCGATTTCGGCTTCGGTGCCGGCGACGACGTCGTCACCATCGGGCGCATCAATTCGGGCGCCATCGTCGGCAGCGTCTTCGGTTCCACGCCCGAGCAGATCCTCCCCTACCTCGCTGACGGACTTGCCCGCGTGACGGGATGGGACCTCACCCATGTGTACGGGCTCGGACAGCACCAGCACCGGCCACTGCTGGTGCTCTCACCGTTGCTGGCCCGCGTGTTCGCCCGAGCCGGGTGGAGCAAGCGGGACGTGCGCACCGCGCTGTTCCAGCAGGCGCGCATCCCTGCATGGAAGTTCGAGAAGCTCATCGGTGAATGGTCGAACCTCACGGCGGGGCGCCGCAGCCTCACCGACCTGGTTGCAGAGGGTCTGGTGCCCGCCGTCTACGCGGAGAGCGACGACCCCGACCGCCTCGTGCCGGTGGCCACCGACCCCTCCAAGTTCATGATCGCTGTCGCCGGCGACCCGAACCGGGCGAACGCGTTCGTGATGAGCCACGACGGCCCGCACGGCGACTGGACGGCGAGACAGATCGACCGCACGCCGTCGGCCGACCTGCTCTGCCGCGTGCCCACCGCCGATGGTGACCCAGCCCACAGCGACACAGCCGACTGCTCGTAGCCACCCGCCCCACACTCAGGCGCGGTACTGCACCCCGGGCATGATGCAGAGTTGCTCGAACAGCAGGTTCGCGCCGGTCAGTGCCGTGTTGCCCGACGTGTCGTACATCGGCGCGACCTCCACGAGGTCACTGCCCACCATGTTCAGGCCGCGGCAACCGCGGATGATCTCCAGACCCTGGATGCCGGTGAGCCCACCGATCTCGGGCGTCCCGGTGCCGGGCGCCACCGACGGGTCGAGTCCGTCGATGTCGAACGTGAGGTACACCGGCGCATCGCCGAGCTGCTCGCGTACCTCGGCCATCAGCGGGGTGAGTGATCGGTGCCAGCATTCCTCCGCGGTCACCACCCGTGCACCGAGTCCGGCGATCCAGTCGAAGTCGTCGGCCGCGTAGCCGGTGGCGCGGAGGCCGATCTGCACCACCCTGTTCGGGTCAACGAGGTCCTCCTCGATTGCCCGCCGCATCCAGCTGCCATGGGTGATCGGCTCGCCGAACATCGCCCGGTTCACGTCGGCGTGGGCGTCGACATGGACGACGCCGACCCTGCCGTGCCGGGCCGCAATCGCCTGCAGGATCGGGTGGGTGATGGTGTGGTCGCCGCCGATCGAGATCGGGATGGCACCCGCCTGCAGCACCCCTGCGACGAAGTCGCGGATGATGGGCACGCAGGCCGGGGCGTTGAAGGTGTTGATCGGCACGTCACCGATGTCGGCCACCGTCAGGCTGTCGAACGGTGCCGCCCTCGTGGCCATGTGGTACGGCCGGATGAGGCACGACTCGGCCCGGATGGCACGCGGCCCGAAGCGGGCACCGGGCCGGTTGCTGGTGCCGATGTCGAACGGCACGCCGAGGAACGCCACGTCGAGCCCCTCGGCCGATTCACGGGCCGGCAACCGCATCATCGTCGCCGGGCCACCGAACCGGGGCATCTGGTTGCCGCCGAGCGGTTGCGGGCGGTCGCCGGCGCTCATCGCGACCCCTGCGCGCCACGCGCCGCACCCATCGCCTGCGCCAGCCCGGCCTCCATGGCACCGAGTTCGCTGGTGGCAGCCATGAGGCGGAAACCCTGCTCGAGGCGCCGGGGCGCCCAGCCTCCGGTGGCGTGGATACCGGGCACCACGCCATGGCGGCGACACCCGTCGAGCACCGTCTGCACGGCCTCGGCGAACACCGGGTGCTCGTCGCGCGTGCCCACCGGCAACCCGAGGCTGATGCCGAGGTCGTCGGGCCCGATGTAGATGGCGTCGATGCCGGGTGTGGAGAGGATGTCGTCGAGATGCTGCAACGCCGCCACGGTCTCGATCATCGGGATCAGCGCGACGGTGTCGTTCGCATGGGCCGCATAGCCGGGCAGGTGCATGCCGGTGACGATCGGGCCGAAACTGCGGATGCCCACGGGCGCGTATCGAGCGGCAGCAACCGCGGCCACCGCCTCGGGCCCGCTGTTCACCATCGGCACGATCACGCCCTCCGCACCCAGGTCGAGGGCCCGGCCGATCGACGACGGGTCGTTCCACGCAACCCGGGCGATGGGACGCGAACCGCCCAAACGGGCGGCCTGCGCCAACCCGGCGAGGGTGAGCGGGTCGTTGACACCGTGCTGCAGGTCGGCACACACGAAGTCGGCTCCCGAACGCGCCGCCACCTCGGCGGTGATCGAGGACGGCAGCGCCAGCCACACACCGACAGCGGTGCCGCCCGAGGCCCAGAGTTCTTTGAGGGTGGACATGACCGCGACCCTATTCGGCCCACGAACGGCGAACTACGGTTGCCCCCGATGGGGTACCAGTTCGCCAACCGCACCAAGGGTCTGCGCTCGTCGGCCATTCGAGACCTGCTGAAGGTCACGGAGATGAGCGACATGCTGTCGCTCGCAGGCGGCCTGCCCACACCCGACAGCTTCCCGCTGCCTGATCTTCGCCGCGAAGCCGATCGCCTGCTGGGCGAGTTCGGGCCGCGCGTGGTGCAGTACTCCGCAACCGACGGCGTCGCCGACCTTCGTCGGTGGATCGCCGATCTCTACACCGCGGAACTGGGCCGACCGGTCTCGGTCGACGGCCAGATCGTGGTGACCCATGGTTCGCAGCAGGCGCTCGACCTCGTGGCCAAGGTGCTCATCGACCCGGGTGACGTGATCGTCAGCGAGTCGCCCGCGTACCTCGGCGCGGTGCAGGCGCTCGAGTTGTTCGAGCCACGCTTCGAGGTCATCCCCGGCGACCAGCACGGCATGCAGGTGGAGTTGCTGGCCGAACGCCTCGCTGCCGGCCTGCGGCCCAAGTTGGTCTACGTGGTGCCCAACTTCCACAACCCGTCGGGCGCCACCATGTCGCTCGAGCGCCGCAAGTTGTTGGCAGCGTTGGCGGAGCAGTACGAGTTCCTCATCCTGGAGGACGACCCGTACGGCGCCATCCGTTTCGCCGGCGAACCACTTCCCGCGGTCGCCTCGTTCACCGAACGGTGTGTGCACCTCAGCACGTTCTCCAAGATCGTCGCCCCGGGCTTCCGCGTCGGTTGGATGATCGGCCCTCCCGAGGTGATGGGCTGGGTGGTGCGTGCCAAACAGGCCGCCGACCTGCACACCGCCACCTTCGCCCAGTTGCTGCTGGCGAACGTGGTGTCGCAGCCGGGGTGGCTCGATGCGCAGAAGGCGCGCATCGTGCCGATGTACCGCGAGCGCTGCGTTGCCCTGGCGGATGCGCTCGAGTCGACGATCGGTGACCGCATCCGCTTCCACCGGCCCGAGGGCGGCATGTTCCTGTGGACCGAGTTCGACGACGTGCCCGACACCAAGCGGTTGTTGGCGGCCGCCGTCGAGCGCGGCGTGGCGTTCGTGCCCGGCAACGCCTTCACCATCGATCAGGCCCCCGACAGCAAGGCCCGCTTCTCGTACAGCACGCTGCAACCCGACATGTTGCGCGAGGCCGTTCGCCGCCTGTCGCTCGCGCTCGGGGACATCTCGTGAGGACCGCCGTCACCGACATGTTCGGCATCGACGTGCCGATCCTCGCGTTCACGCACTGCCGCGACGTCGTGGCAGCGGTCAGCAAGGCCGGCGGCATGGGCGTGCTGGGCGCGGTGGCGCACACACCCGAGCAACTGGAGATCGACCTGAAGTGGATCGAGGCCGAGGTGGGCGACCGCCCCTACGGCGTCGACCTCATCGTGCCCGCCAAGTACGCGGGCTCGGACCAGGGCGGCCTGAGCATGCAGGACATCGTGGGGCTCATCCCGCAGGAGCACCGCGACTTCGTGCACCGTCTGCTCGAGAAGTACGACGTGCCACCGCTGCCCGACAGCGAGCGCGGAGCCAGCACTCGTTCGGGCGGTGACCTGTCGGGCACGGCTGCACCGTTCTCGGCCGCGCAGGCGGACCCACTGCTGGAGATCGCGCTCGCCCACCAGCCCCGACTGCTGGTGAACGCGCTCGGCCCGCCGCCTGCCCACATGATCGAGCGCGTGAAGCAGGAGGGTCGCCTGATCGGCGCACTCGCCGGCAAGGCGCAGCACGCCCAGCGGCACGTGCAGGCCGGTGTCGACCTGATCATCGCCCAGGGCGCGGAGGCCGGAGGCCACACCGGTGAGGTCGGCACGATGGTGCTGATCCCCGAGGTGGTCGATGCCGTGGCACCCGTGCCGGTGCTGGGTGCCGGCGGCATCGGTCGCGGACGCCAGATGGCCGCGGCGATGGCACTGGGCGCCGCCGGGGTGTGGTGCGGGTCGGTGTGGTTGACCACCGATGAGGCCTAGACGCACCCGGTGGTGAAGCAGAAGTTCCTGGCCGCCACCAGCAGCGACACGTTGCGTTCGAGGTCGCTCACCGGCAAGCCCGCGCGGCAGTTGCGTTCTGCGTGGACCGACGAGTGGGACGACCCCGCCAACCCGCGTCCGCTGGGCATGCCGCTGCAGCCAATCCTGGTCGGCGAGGCCCGGGCACGCATCGAGCGCGCCTCGTACCGACCCGGCAGCGGGGCCGAACAGCTCGCGAACTACTTCGTCGGCCAGATCGTCGGCAACATGAACACCATCAAGCCCGCTGCGCAGGTGGTGTTCGACATGATCGACGAGTTCATCGAGTCGGTGCAGGGGCTGGCTTCACAACTCGAGGGATGAGCCGCGCCGCCGAGTACGGCAGCCACGTGCCGGCCTCGAAGTCGTAGAGCTTGCAGATGCGGGTGGCGCGCAGGTAGCTGCGCACCGACAGCCGTGCCGACCGCACGGTGTGCGGGTACCTGGCGCGGATGGCGGCCGCTGCCGCGGGCAGACGGTGGAACGGGATGCGCACGTCGACGTGGTGCGGCACGTGCACGAAGATGTTGTGGAACCACAGCCGGTTCACGAGCCGCGGGATGCGCAGGATGGTGGTGGATTCCATCTGGCCCCGGAACTGCGACCATTCCCGGCGGGGCCACCAACGGATGTCGGGCCCCACGTGGTGCACGTGCACCGTCCAGCCGATGATGTGCACGAACAGCAGGAAGGGCACCACGAACAACTCGATGGGCAGCCACACCGCAGTGGTCCAACCACCGAAGACGGCACCGAGGGCGGCTGTGGCGCCCACCACCACGGCGGCCACCGATGCGAGGCCGATCTTGCCGCGCAGCATCGCGCCATGGCGCTTGCCCGGGGCCGTGAACCGCCACATCTTCTGCCACCACACGGAGCGCAGGAAGTAGGCCCCGCTGCCGAGGAACGACCATTCCAGACGGTGCTGCAGTCGGCGCAACGCGCCGAGTTCGCGGTATTGCTGCGGCGTCAGCGGATGCCACACGAAGTCGAAGCCTTCGCGGGTGGTGTAGCCGTGGTGGATGCGGTTGTGGCCGAGATCCCAGGCGGCCTCGACGTGCATGCTCGGCACCATGCACAACTGTGCGATCCAGCGGTTCACGCGCTTGGAGGTGACGAGCGCGCCGTGCGAGGCGTCGTGGCCGAGCACGAACAGCCCCGACACCGCAAGGCCCGCCAGCAACCACAACGGCAGCACGAGCCACCAACGATCGGTCAGCACCAGCCCCATGAGCGGCAGCACCCACAGCAGCACGGCCTGGGTGAGGGCGAACGCCGCCCGACGCCGCGAGCGCTGATAGCAGCTGGCCGGTATGACCTCGCGGACCTCGTTCAGGGACTCGCCTCGTTCGGTCAGCACGGCCTCACTCATTGCCGCACCCTAACCGCGAACTGTTGTCAGTGATACTGCCAACTGTTAGGTTCCCGCACCATGCGCAAGGAGAACTTCCAGGGCCGGATCGGCCGCACGCTCGCCGACTCGGAACCGTGGTTCGAGGAGTACGCCCACCCGGGCGAGGACGCCCCGAACATCGTGGTCGTGTTGCTCGACGACGCCGGCTTCGCCCAGTTCGGGTGCTACGGCAGCGACATCGACACGCCGAACATCGATGCCCTGGCCCGCAACGGCCTGCAGTTCACCAACTTCCACGTCACCCCGCTGTGTTCGCCCACCCGAGCGGCGCTGCTGACCGGCCGCTCGCAGCACCGGGCCGGCATGAGGTCGGTCAGCAACTTCCGCACCGGCTTCCCCAACATGCTGGGCCACATCAGCCACCGCACCGCCACCGTCGCCGAGGTGCTGCGCGACGAGGGATACGCCACGTTCGCCGTCGGGAAGTGGCACCTGGCCCCCATGGAGGAATGCTCGGCGGCCGGCCCGTTCGACCAGTGGCCGCTCGCCCGCGGCTTCGACCGGTTCTACGGGTTCCTCGACGGCGAGACCGATCAGTTCCACCCCGAGTTGGTCGTCGACAACCATCCCATCGAGCCTCCCGCAGGGCCGGACGAGGGGTACCACGTGTCGGCGGATCTCGTCGACCAGTTGTTGCGGATGATCAGCGACAGCCAGGGTGTGCGGCCCGACCGGCCGTTCTTCGCGTACCTCGCCTTCGGTGCCACCCACGCCCCGCACCAGGCCCCACCCGCCTACATGGCGAAGTACCGCGGCCGCTACGACGAGGGGTGGGACGTCGTGCGCGAGCGCTGGTTCCAGCGCCAGCTGGCCGAGGGCGTCGTGCCACCCGGCACGCAGTTGGCGCCGCGCAACCCCGGCGTCGAGGCATGGGATTCGCTGCCCGAGAACCAGCAGCGCCTCGCCTGCCGGTTGCAGGAGGCCTTCGCCGCCTTCCTCGACCACACCGACGACCAGATCGGCCGACTGGTCGAGCGGCTCGACGCGATGGGGCAACTCGACAACACCGTGTTCGTGGTGCTCGCGGACAACGGCGCCAGCCAGGAGGGCGGCCCGTTCGGCGTGATGCACGAGATGAAGTTCTTCAACGGCATCTGGGAGACCCCCGATCAGGCGATCGCCCGCATCGACGACATCGGTGGCCCGCACAGCCACACGAACTACCCGTGGGGTTGGGCGCAGTGCGGCAACTCCCCGTTCAAGTGGTACAAGCAGAACACCCACGAGGGTGGCGTGCACGTTCCCATGGTGATGCACTGGCCCAAGGGCGTGCCGGCCGAGCAGCGTGGCACCAAGCGCAACCAGTTCGTGTTCGTCAGCGACATCGTCGCCACGATCTACGACGTGCTGGGCGTGCGGCCACCCGAGGTGTACCGCGGGGTGCCGCAGCATCCGGTCACCGGGCACTCGTTCGCGCACGTGCTGCACGATCCCCTTGCCGCCGGCCGCAACACGCTGCAGTACTTCGAGAACGGCGGAAGCCGGGCGCTGGTGCACGACGGCTGGAAGGCCGTGTGCAAGCACGACAAGGGCGCCGACTTCGAGACCGAGCCCTGGGAGCTCTACCACCTCACCGAGGACGCCTCGGAGTGCAACGACCTCGCTGCATCGATGCCGGACAAACTCGCCGAACTGGTGGCCCTGTGGTGGCAGCAGGCCGACGAGCACGGGGTGCTGCCGCTCGACGACCGCGGCATCGAGTTGTTCGGGGTCCGCTTCCGGGACCGCTCGCCGCACCCAGAGAACCGGCGCTACGTCTACCGGCCACCGATGTCGCCGATGCCCGGCCAGGCACCCGCGTCGGTGGGCGTTCGCAGTTTCGACCTCACGGCCACCGTCACCCGGTCGGCGGGTGACGAGGGGGTGCTCTACGCCACCGGCACCGAGAACTCCGGGTTCTCGTTCTTCGTGCAGGGCGACCGTCTGGTGTTCGACTACAACGCCTTCGACGACCACACCGTGGTGGAGTCGGCGATTCCGGTGCCGGAGGGCACCAGCACGCTCACCGTCAAGGTGCGCCGGCTGGGAAGCCGCACCGGTGCGGTGGAACTGGAGATCGACGACCAGCCGTGCGGCCACGCCGACCTGAAGTTCTTCATGCTGATGATGAGCAGCGTCGGCCCCAGTGTGGGCTACGACCACGGTTCGGCGGTCAGCACCCGCTACCGGGCCCCGTTCCCGTTCTCGGGCACGCTGCACGAGGTGGTCATCCAGGCCAGTCCCGAGCGTTTCGCCGACGCCGCAGCCGCCGAGGCCCGGGCCGAGATGGGGCGCCAGTGAGGGCCGCCGACATTCCCGTTGCCCACACGCCCGAGGGCGGGTGGCACGGCGAGATGCCGGCACCCGTCCTGACCGCGTGCACCGAGCCGCTCGTACACGGCGCACCCGACCTGCGCGGCCTGTGGCAGGTGGTCTCGGTGAGCGTCGACGGCGCCGACCAACCCGGGCACCGGGTGGTGGGCACCCGGCAACGCATCGAGCAGTGCGGCGACCGACTGGTGGTGACAGCCGGGGGCATCGTGCACGACATGCGGTGCGACGGCACGCTGGAGGGTGCCGTCGACGACGTGGCGGAGATCGACAAGACCACTCGCATCAAGGTCGTGGCCAGTTACGAGGACGGCGTGCACGTGCTTCGTCCGCAGGGCATTCCCGTCGAGGTGCGTCGACATCTCGAGGGTGACGAACTGGTGTGGCAGTACATCGGCCTCACGGCCCGCCTCCGGAGGGTGGAGGACGCATCGTGAAGATCACCCTGCTGGGCACCGGCAGTCCGTTGCCCGACCCTCGGCGTGCCGGCCCCTCCACACTGGTGCGCACCGACGGCGCGTGCATCCTCGTCGACTGCGGGCGCGGCGTGCTGATGCGCCTCACCGCCGCCGGCGTGTTGCCGCCGATGCTGCACGGCGTGTTGATCACTCATCTGCACAGTGATCACATCACCGACCTGAACGACGTCATCACCACGCACTGGGTGATGAGCCCAGAGGGTGCGGTGCTGCGGGTGTGGGGGCCGCCCCGCACTGCGGAGGTGGTGGCCGGCATCATGGCCTCGCTCGAACCCGACATGCAGTATCGGCTCGACCACCACGCCGATCTCAACTGGCGACCGAACGTCGTGGTCACCGAGGTGCGGCCCGGTGACGAGTTCATGGTGGGCACCGCCGCCGTCACGGTGGGCGCCACCGACCACCGTCCGGTCGAGCCGACCGTCGCGTACCGCGTGGACGACGGGTGCAGCGTGGTGCTGGGGGGCGACGGGGTGCCGTGCGAGGGTCTCGACACGCTGTGCCGCGATGCCGACGCCTACGTGCAGACCGTCATCCGCGACGACCTCGTCCGGATGATCCCCAACGCCCGCATCCAGGACATCCTCGACTACCACTCCAGCGTCGAGCAGGCCGCGCAGACCGCCGCCCGCGCCGGGGTGCGCCAACTCGTGCTCACCCACTACGTCCCTTCGATGCAGCCCGGCCAGGAGGACGAATGGCGCGCCCGCGCCGCCGCCCACTTCCCCGGCGAGATCATCCTCGGCGACGACCTCACCACCACCACCCTCGCCCCGCGCTCGTAACGCGTGCGTCCCACCTTCGCCCGCCGGTCGCGCAGAGCGGCAGCGCCGGGGTGGGACACGCCCTACCGGAGGGCTCAGGCGAGGAGGGCGAGGCAGTTGGTGGGTTCGAGGATCTCGTCGACGGCGGAGCGGTCGGCGGGCGACAGCGCTTCGTAGGCATCGCGCAGCCAGGTGAGGCACTTGCCCTGGTACGGGAACGAACCCTGTCGGTACTCGGTGCCGTCGATCTCGCACACCACCCAGTCGTCACCGGCCTCGAGCGCAGCGCCGTTGGCCAGCATGAAGGGCACGTAGGTGCGGCCGATCTCGACCAGCAGGTCGTGCAGCGTCGGCGGCAACGACTCGCGGACCGACCATCCGTCGTCGCCCTCGACATCCCACCACGACAGGTCGTCGAGCCAGTCGACCCACACCATCACCCGCGACCCCACCTGCACCGCCAACTGCATCGAGTCGGGCTCCCAGTGCACCAGTTGGGCCAGTTGACCGTAGAGCCCGAAGTCGGCCCTTCCGGGGCGCGAGCCGAACAGGAAGTCGTGGTGCTCGAGGTGCGCCTGCAGGAGATGCAACAGCCGCAGGTAGCTCTGCTCGATGACCGGGGCGTTCTGGTCGGTGGAGCCCACCAGCGCCGTGCGACCCATCTGGCGCTCCTTGATGAACCGCTTGCCTCCCGCGTGGCGCCGCGCATCGAGGTGGATGTCCTGCCCGAGCGGCAGCAGCGTGGATGCCTTGTCGATGGCGCCCTCGAAGCGGTGGTGCCAGCGGTAGTGGTACATGGCCTTGGTGACCCACTCGTCGGCGTAGTCCTCCACGAGGTGGTCGAGGAACGCCACGACCGGGTCGACGGGCACCACGCTGCGCGCCGGGTGCATCTGCTCGAGCCGCATGATCTGCGGGCTCGAATCGACCATCGCCTCGCGGTACTCGCCGTCATCGTCGGGAAAGGCAATGGCGGGAATGAGCGCGACCGGCACGGGCGGGAACCCGACATCCCAGCGGGAATTGCGCAGCACCCACTTGAACGGGATGTGGCGGTAGCGCAGTACGGCACGCATCTTCAGCGAGTAGGGCGACCCGAAGGCACCAGCGAGGAGGAGGGGCTTGCTCATTCGACGATCACCCGCGTCACCGTAGTGAAGCTGCACAGGTACAGGTCGTTCTCGAAGCCCGCAGCGCCGAACACCACCGACTGCACCGGACTGCCCGTCGCCACCCGCCCGAGTTCCCGGCCGGTCTCCACCTCGAGCACCACCACGCTCTCGCCCACACCCGGCTCGTGGTGGCACAGCACCACCTCTCCTGTGTCGGGGAACAGCAACGGGTGCGCGGCATGGTTCAACGACGTCGACCAAAGCCGGTCACCGATGCCGTCGGGCGAGATGCGGAACGCCGTCACGACGCCGTTGCCGCTGTCGTAGCCCACCGCCACACCACGATCGACGTCGACGGCCGGAGGGTTGGCGATCAGGCCCCCGGGCAGCCCGCTCACCTCGGCCAACTGCACCGCGCCGGTCGTGAGGTCGACGCGCGCGAGATGCAGCGGCGCCGTGGACACGCCCAGCCCCCTGAACGTGCCGGCGTAGCGGTCGCTGCCCTCACCGTTGTCGAGGAACCAGGCGGCACCGCCGGCGAGCACGGCATCCCATCCGAAGGTCTGCCCCTCGATCGTTCGGTAGCGAGCATCGAGCGTCGAGTCGAGTCGCAACTCGACGCCGTCCCACCGCAGCCGGAACAGGTGGTCATCGCCCACCGCGTACACATCCTCACCGTCCGCGCTGAGGCGGGCGATGCTCGGCTCGGGCAGCTCGCAGCGCGCCACCAGCGCCAGGTCGCCGGGCCGCAACACCACGACCTCGGAACGCATGCGGTCGTTGCGGGGGAAGTCCTTCATCACGAGGTGTCCATCGGGCAGCACGACGAAGCTGTTGTAGGCCCTGCGCCTGGGCAGCGTGGCCGAGGCCAGCAACGTCAACTGCGGCGACAGGCGGTGCGCATGACACCCGAACACCACGTACAGGGACCCATCGGCGTGCGCCACCATGCCGCCCGGCCACGTGGGGCCGCCCGGGAGATCCGGCGACCGCTCGATGGTCTCGAGTGTGGTGGGGTGCAGTTGTTCCACCCAGCTGACCGCATCGTCGCCGCCGGTGTGGCACAACAAGTACACCTCACCCGGCTCGCGCAGCACCACCATGGTGTTCACCATCGACGTGCGCGACGTGGCAACCAGTCGCCCACCGCCGCCGGGGCGCCCGCTCAGTCCGAGACCGCCGGAACCCACGGGGGACTGCAGGCGGCGAGGCCCGCCGTCCTCCGCCGGCCACGGACTGGGCCACAACGCCGGGTGCTGATCGCTCATCCCCGCATTCTGCCCGCACCATGGGGCGGACCTAGGGTGGGAACCACCGACCGAACAAGGGGTTGTCATGCAGATCGATGCCGCAGTCCTCCGAGATGCCGCCGGGCCCTACGCGATCGAACGCGTGGAACTGGCAGAGCCCGGCCCCGATGAGGTGCTGGTCCGCATCGTCGGCGCCGGTATGTGCCACACCGACGTGCTGCCACGGGCACACATGGTGGCGCCACCCGTCGTCACCGGCCACGAGGGCTCCGGAGTGGTGGAGGCCGTGGGCAGCGCGGTCAGCACCGTTGCCGTCGGGGATCACGTGGTGCTGTCGTTCGACTCGTGCCGCGAGTGCGCGAACTGCCGTGCCGGCCAACCCGCCTACTGCGACACCTTCATGTTCCGCAACCTCACCGCCCGCCGCCTCGACGGCAGCACGGGCATCACCGACGGCGAAGGGCAGCCGGTCGCCAGCCGGTGGTTCGGCCAGTCGTCGTTCGCCAGCCACTGCCTGGCCACCGAGCGCAACGTCGTGGTGGTCGACCGCGACCTGCCACTCGAACTGCTCGGCCCGCTCGGCTGCGGCATCCAGACCGGGGCCGGCTCGGTGCTGGAGGCGATGAAGGTGACCCCCGGCAGCAGTCTGGTGGTGTTCGGCGCCGGTGCCGTGGGGCTCGCGGCGGTGATGGCAGGCGTGGTGGCGGGCGCCACCACGATCATCGCCATCGACCTGCAGGACCACCGGCTGACGTTGGCGCAGGAACTGGGCGCCACCCACACCCTTCGCGGCGACGACCCGAACGTGGTGGGCGCCATCCAAGGCATCACTGGTGGCGGCGCCCAGTTCTCGTTCGACACCACCGGCGTGCCCGCCGTGATGCGCAACGCGCTCGCCTGCCTGCGGATGACCGGCGTGTGCGCCTACGTGGGCGTGCAGATCGCATCGCTCGAACTGGACGGGATGGCGCTCGTCGGCAAGACGGCGATGGGCGTGCTCGAGGGCAGCGCCGACCCGAAGACCTTCATCCCGCACATGATCTCGCTGTGGCGCGACGGCAGGTTCCCGTTCGATCGCCTCATCGAGCAGTACCCGCTCAGCCGCATCAACGAGGCCGAGCAGTCCTCGTTGGCGGGCGGCACCATCAAGCCCGTTCTCATCCCCGGGAGCTGACACCCAATGGGCATCGACATCGACCCGACCGACCTCTCACTGGAGGAGTGCGGCCAGGCCTTCCTCAGCGGCGTCACGTTCACCGACGAGGCGTTCTTCCACGGCATCACCACCCGCCTGCGCAACGAGTCGCCGGTGCACTGGGTGGAGCACCCCGACTTCAACCCGTTCTACGTGCTCACCAAGCACGCCGACGTGCTCGACGTGGAACTGCACCAACAGCAGTTCCTGAATGCTCCCCGTGCGATCCTCGGCAACAAGGAGGCCGACGCGAACCGGGCGATGCAGGGCCACCTGGTGAAGAGCCTCGTGCAGATGGACGACCCGGAGCACCGCGACCACCGGAACCTCACGGCGGAGTGGTTCCTGCCGAAGAACCTCGGTCGGCTCGATGCGCGCCTGCAGCAGCTGGCCCAACGCTCGGTGCAGCAGATGGTCGACGCCGGTGGCGAGGTCGACTTCGCCGCACAGATCGCCATCCAGTACCCGCTCTACGTGATCCTCGCCATCCTCGGCCTGCCCGAGAGCGACTACCCGCGGATGCTGCGCCTGACGCAGGAACTGTTCGGCGCCGACGACCCCGACTTCAAGCGCGACGAGAACGCCCTCGCCGGCATCATCCAGACGGTCGCCGACTTCGTCAACTACTTCGACGGCATCACCGCCGATCGCAAGGCCAACCCGACCGACGACCTCGCGTCGGTGATCGCCAATGGCATCGTCAACGGCGAGCCGATCGGCCACAAGGAGCAACTCGGCTACTACATCATCGCTGCGACCGCTGGGCACGACACGACCTCGAACTCGATGTCGGGTGGCCTGCTGGCCCTCATCGAGCACCCGCAGGAGCTGGCCCGCCTGCAGGCCGACCCGTCACTGCTGACCACTGCCGTCGACGAGATGATCCGGTGGACGTCGCCCGTCAAGCACTTCATGCGCACGGCCACCGTCGACTACGACATCCGCGGCACGACGGTGTCGGCCGGGCAGGACGTGCTGCTCAGCTACTGGGCGGCGAACCGAGACGAGGAAGTGTTCACCGACCCGTTCCGTTTCGACGTCGGCCGCAGCCCGAACAAGCACCTCGCGTTCGGCTTCGGCGTGCACTACTGCCTCGGAGCCATGCTCGCGAGGATGGAGATGAAGGCACTGTTCGGCGCGCTGCTGCCGCGCCTGCAGCACGTGGAGCTGGCGGGTGACCCGGAACTGGTGCGCAGCACGTTCGTGAGCGGCCTGAAGCGTCTGCCGATCCGCTACCGGCTCAGCTGACGCCGGCGGCGCAGCTGACCCACTGCCACAGCGCCTCGCGTCGTGCCGCGGCGTCGCTGCGGCGGGTGGTGGGCAGTTTGTGGATGCTGCGCCGCTGACGGTCGAGCCAGAATCCACCACTCGTGCGTGTCGGTTCGGCCGCGGCGCCCAGCCACACGATGGTGTCAGCCCCCTGTTCGGGAGTGCGCAGCAGCGGGCCGACGATCTTCCGGAAGGTGGGCAACGATGCCTCCACACCGGGGGTGTCGGCCCAGCCGGGGTGCATCGAGTGGAACACGACCTCCGACGACGGCACCCGTTGCGCCCACATCTCGTTGAGCGTGACCTGGGCGCGCTTGGCCCTCGCGTACTGCTCGGTGCCCCGGTAGTCGGCACCCATCTGCAGGTCGGTGACGCGCAACGGCGAGGCATACATGCCCCCCGATGACACCGTGATCACACGGCCGGGGGCAGCCGATCGCAGCGCAGGCAGCAGCAGGTGGGTGAGCAGGAAGGGGCCCACCACCTGACTGGCCACCGTCTGCTCGATGCCCTGCGGGCTGGTGCGGCGATCAGCGGTGAGGGCGCCCGCGTTGTGCACCAGCACGTCGACCCTCCGGGGCAGCACGGCAGCCACCGCCCGCACGGCCTCGAGATCCCCCATGTCGGCGACCGCGACCTCGAGCGCATCGCTGCCGGCCCGCCGTGCAACCGTCTGTCGAGCGGCCTCCGTCTTGCGACGGTCGCGACCCAGCAACACCACATGGGCACCGAGCGACGCGAACTGGGTGGCCGCCACGAGGCCGAGGCCCGATGATGCCCCGGTCACCACGACCGTCTTGCCACCCATGCGATCCGGCGCCTGCCACCCGGCCGCGCGCGAGCGGATGTCGTGGCCGAGCCGGGTGAAGCTGGTGACGACCGGCGCCTCGATGGCCGCGTCGAGCAGGCGTCCGAGGCCGCGGCTCACGCTTGCGCCCTCACCGCGTCGAGCGTGCCCTGGAGGTGATGTCGCAACACTCGTGCAGTCTCGCGCGCCTTTCCCTGAACGGCCGCGTCGCGCAGCGCTCGGTGATCGGCCGCTGCCGCATGTGCCTTCCCTGCAACAAATCCCAGCATCTGGTAGCGCTGCGACTGTTCGAGCAACAGCGCGATCTGCGCCACCATCCGTTGGTTGGGGCACCGCGAGACGAGCACGAGGTGGAAGGCACGGTGGGCGTCGACCCCCGCCGACATCGCCCGGTGGGCCTGCAGCACCGATTCGGCGAAGGAGGGATCGTCGCTGCCGATGCGCACCGACTGCTCGATGGCCACGGGGTCGAGCAGCAGGCGCATCTCGTAGATCTCGGCGGCCTGTTCGGCACTCACGGGCGCAACCCGGGCGCCGCGCTGGGGCTCGATCACCACCAGACCCTCCGCGGCCAGGCGCTGGAACGTCTCGCGCAGCGGCGTGGCCGACACGCCCCACTGTTCGGCCAGGCGCTCTGCGACGAGCTTCTCGCCGGGCTGCAGTTCGCCGTGCACGATGGCGCGCCGCAGCAGCGAATCGACCCACTCGGCCCGTGTGGGCGGCATCTCCGCGACCTGCAACACGAAGCCGATGGTACGCCTCTTGCGTTGATCCCGCAATCTATAGATAATGGGCAAATGTTTCGACTGATGAACATCGCCGGCCGGGCTGCGCTGCAGAACGGCGACCACTGGCACGACCTCGCAGCGCTGTCGGGTGACGACTCGCTGGCCTCACCCATGAACGCCGTGGCACGGTTCGCCGAACTGCACGCGTTGCAGGCGGCCACCGACGGGCGCACCGCCGACGGCACCGTCGCCGACGCCGACATCCGGCCCGTCGTGCCTCGCCCCGCCAAGGTGTTCGGCATCGGCCTGAACTACCGCAACCATGCCGCCGAGTCGAACATGGAGTTGCCACCCGCACCACTCACGTTCACGAAGTTCCCGAGTTGCCTCGTCGGGCCGCACGACGACGTCGTGCTCACCGGCGAGCGGGTCGACTGGGAAGTCGAGTTGGTCGTGGCCATCGGCGCCGGCGGACGCCACATCAGCCGCGACGCCGCGTGGTCGCACGTCGCCGGCATCACACTCGGTCAGGACATCAGCGACCGCGTGGTGCAGTTGACCGGCACGCCCGCCCAGTTCTCGTTGGGCAAGAGCTTCGACACGTTCGGCCCCATCGGGCCGGCCCTGGTCTCGGTCGACTCGTTCGCGAACCCCGACGACATCGAGCTGTGGTGCGATGTCGCAGGCGAACGCATGCAGCACGCCCGCAGCAGCGACCTCATCTTCGACGTGCCGCACCTGGTCTCGTACCTCAGCAGCATCTGCACCCTCGAGCCCGGCGACCTCATCTTCACCGGCACCCCCGACGGCGTCGGCGCCGCCCGCCGCCGCTTCCTCGCCGCCGGCGAGGTCATCGACTCCGGAGCCGAGGTCATCGGCACAATGCGCAACACCTGCGTGGCGGCCGACCGATGAGCCTGCACCGACTGCTGCA
>JBJTXX010000479.1:0-3776 GCA_046082485.1 Actinomycetota bacterium | reverse complement strand
GTTGCCGACGCTAGCCAGCGCCGGGCAGGCCGCCCCCGCCATCCGAGTGGGTACTCGCACTTGGGGTGCGAGTACCCACTCTGGCGGGGATGGGGTACTCGGACGGGGGTGTGACACTCGGACGGGGGTGTGGCACTCGGATGGGGTGGGTGGGGCGGTGGGGCGGTGGGGCGGCGTGGCAGCATGGGGGCGTGACGATTCCCACCTCTGCCGAACTTGCCGACATCGCCAGCGACGCCCTCGCCGCCTGCGGCGCTGCCGCACTGACCGACGGGCCCCACGCGGCCCGGTCGCCCATCAACGGCTTGCGACTCGGCGGAGTGGCCGCGAGCGTCGACGTCGACACCGCCGTGCAGCGCGCCACCGACGCCTACCTCGTTTGGCGCACCACCCCGGCCCCCGTGCGCGGCGAACTGGTGCGGCGGCTCGGTGAGCAGTTGCGGCTGCACAAGGCC
The DNA here is from genome assembly GCA_046082485.1 of Actinomycetota bacterium. GTDB lineage: Bacteria > Actinomycetota > Acidimicrobiia > Acidimicrobiales > Ilumatobacteraceae > UBA668. The sequence goes on along the minus strand of JBJTXX010000479.1, from coordinate 3,321 downwards.
GACCTCGCCCGCATCGTGCAGCTCGAGGCCGGCAAGATCACCAGCGAGGCGCTCGGCGAGGTGCAGGAGATGATCGACATCTGCGACTTCGCCGTCGGCCTCTCGCGGCAGTTGCACGGCCTCACGATCGCCAGCGAGCGTCCCGGCCACCGGCTGATGGAGCAGTGGCACCCAATGGGGCCCACGGGCGTGATCACCGCGTTCAACTTCCCGGTCGCGGTCTGGAGCTGGAACGCGGCGCTCGCGCTCGTGTGCGGCAACCCGGTGATCTGGAAGCCCAGCGAACTGACGCCGCTGACCGCGCTCGCCACCCACGCGCTCTTCGAGCGGGCCGCCGCCGGTATGGACGTGCCCGCCCACCTGAACCAGGTGCTGTTGGGCGATGGTTCGGTGGGCGCGGCGATGGTGGCCCACGAGGGGGTCGCCATCGTGAGCGCGACCGGTTCCACAGCGATGGGCCGCAAGGTGGCTCCGGTGGTGGCGTCACGATTCGGGCGCTGCATCCTCGAACTGGGCGGCAACAACGCCGGCATCGTGGCACCGAGCGCCGACATCGAGTTGGTGGTGCGCGGCGCCACGTTTGCCGCGGCCGGCACCGCCGGGCAGCGATGCACCACGCTGCGCCGCCTGATCGTGCACCGCAGTCGGCTCGACGAGGTGTCTGGGCGCCTGGCACGCGCCTACGCGAGCCTGCCGGTGGGCAGCCCGCTGGAGGCCGCCACTCTCGTGGGCCCGCTGGTGACCACCAGCGCACTCGACCGCATGCTCGCCGCGGTCGCGCAGGCCGGTGTCGAGGGCGGCGGCGTGCTCGTCGGTGGCACACGCGAGCTCACCGACGTGGCACCCGACGCCGCCTACGTGCGCCCCACCATCGTCTCGGTGCCCACGCAGACGGCGATCGTGAAGGAGGAAACCTTCGCCCCCATCCTCTACGTGATGCCCTACGACGACTTCGACGAAGCCGTGCACCTGCAGAACGACGTGCCTCAGGGCTTGGCCAGCAGCATCTTCACCACCGACCTGCGCGAGGCAGAGTGCTTCTGCAGCGCTGCGGGAAGCGACTGCGGCATCGCCAACGTCAACATCGGTCCGAGCGGCGCCGAGATCGGCGGCGCGTTCGGCGGCGAGAAGAGCACCGGTGGCGGCCGCGAGAGCGGCAGCGACGCATGGAAGGGCTACATGCGGCGCACCACGAACACCATCAACTACTCGAACGAACTGCCGCTCGCCCAGGGCGGGCAGTTCGGCTGAATCACCAGCAGGCGGGGCCGGGCGCAGCCCGAAGTCCGCAGCAGAAAGGCCGCAGTCCGCCGGGGAAGCCTCAGTCCGCCCTGCGCAGCACGCGGAGACTGCCGGTGGCGCTGACCAGTCGGAACCGGCCGCTCTCCATCGCCGGGACGAAGATCTGTTCGTAGGGCGGCCGGCCGCCGTCGGCCGGGTCGGGGAACACGTCGTGGATGGCGAGGGTGCCGCCCATCGCCACGTGTGGCACCCATCCCTCGTAGTCGAGTCGGGCGGGTTCCTCGCCGTGCCCCCCGTCGATGAAGAGGAAGGCGAGCGGCGTGGCCAGCACTGCAGCGACCCTGGGCGACTGGCCGACGACCGCGAACACGACATCCTCGAGTCCGGCGTCGTGGATGGTGGCTCGGAAGAACGGCAGCGTGTCCATCTTCCCCACCCGCGCGTCGACGACCGAGGTGTCGTGGTGTTCCCAGCCAGCCTGGTTCTCCTCGCTGCCTCGGTGGTGGTCGACGGCGAACAGCACCGTGCCGCATTCGCGCGCCGCTGCCCCCAACCACACGCTGGACCGGCCGCAGTAGGAACCGACCTCCAGGAATGGCAGCGCGGGCAGGGCACGCCCTGCCTCAACCGCGGCCTCGTACAACGCGTCGCCCTCGTCGGGCGGCATGAAGCCCTTCGCCGCAACGGCGTGGGCCCGCAGCAACGGGTCGAGGCTCACCATTGGTCCCAGTGGATGATGCTGTCGGCCGGCGGCCGGGCGGCCGGCTTGAAGTCGGTGCCCTTCGTGAACGCCAGCGGCGACAGGCATGCCTGCTGCACCGTGTCGTAGGGAATGCCCAACACCTCGGCCACCGCCTGTTCCTGGAACAGGTGCAGGGTGGTCCAGCAGGTGCCGAGGCCCCGGGCACGCGCCGCCAGCATGAAGCTCCACATCGCCGGCAGGATGTTGCCGAAGATGGTGGCGCCCATCGAGCCGGGCAGGCCATCGGCCCTGCCACCGACGGTGCACGCGATCACCAGCGCCGGCGCGTCGCCCATGCGCTCGCCCAGCAGGTCGGCCGAACTGGCGCTGCGTGCCTGTTGCTCGTTGGCCTCCACGGTGCCCTTGTCGATGCTGCCGATATAGATGCCGTCCCATGTCTTGTACATCGCGAAGCACTGCCGGTAGATCTCGCCGATCGCCGCCTTCTTCGCAGCGTCGCGGACCACCACGAACTGCATGGTCGGGTTGTTCGACCCGCTGGGTGACTGCATCGCCAGACCCACGCACTCGCGCACGAGTTCGTCGGGCACCGGACGGTCGAAGTCGAGCCGCTTGCGCACGGCGCGGGTGGTGGACAGCAGTTCATCGGGGTTCAGCGGCAACAGCGACATGGCCGGCACCCTAACCGTGCCCGACCCATGCGGCGAAGGGGTGCGGCCCGCCGTGCCGAACACCGACCCGGCCTGCGACAATGGAGGGGCATGACAGCTCTCGACGACCTCGTTGCCCTGCTCGACCTCGAAGCGATCGAGGTGAACATCTTCCGCGGAGTGTCCCCCGACGAGAACCGCCAACGCGTCTTCGGTGGTCAGGTGGCAGGGCAGGCGCTCGTCGCCGCCACCCGCACCGTCGAGGCCGGGCGTTTCGTGCACTCACTGCACGCCTACTTCCTGCGGCCGGGCGACCCGACCGTGCCCATCCTCTACGAGGTCGACCGCATCCGCGACGGCAAGAGCTTCACCACCCGACGGGTCGTGGCCATCCAGCACGGCCGGGCGATCTTCAACCTGCAGGCCAGTTTCCACGTGCTCGAACCCGGCCCCGACTACCAGGTGCCCGCACCGCTCGAGGTGCCCGACCCCGAGGCCCTGCCCGACTTCAAGGCGCGCATGGCCCCGTTCAAGGAACGCATGGGCGAGTGGTACGACCGGCCGCGCCCCATCGACCTGCGCCACGTCGACGGTGACCCCTTCAGCCGCCAGGGCAAACCGTCCGATTCACAGCGGGTCTGGCTGCGCGCCGACGGCCGCCTGCCCGACGACCCCACACTGCACGCGTGCATCGTCACCTACGCCAGCGACATGACTCTCCTCGAC
>JBJTXX010000478.1:0-1860 GCA_046082485.1 Actinomycetota bacterium | reverse complement strand
GGATGCGCACCCCCAGACCCGGGCCGGGGAACGGCTGGCGCAGGATGATCTCGTCGGGCAACCCCAACTCCTTGCCGAGGCGCCGCACCTCGTCCTTGAAGAGCGCCCGCAGCGGCTCGACCAACTTGAGCGTCATGTCCTCGGGCAGGCCGCCGACGTTGTGGTGACTCTTGATGACGGCGGCGGTGCCGTCGCCGCCCCCGCTCTCGATCACGTCGGGGTAGAGCGTGCCCTGCACGAGGTATTCGGCATCGCTCAGGCCGCCCGTGTGTTCCTCGAAGATGCGGATGAACAGCTCGCCGATGATCTTGCGCTTCGCCTCTGGTTCCACCACGCCGGCGAGCTTCTCGAAGTAGCGCGGACCCGCCGACACGTGGATCAGTTCGATACCCATGTTCCGCTTGAACGTCTCGACGATCTGGTCGCTCTCGTTCAGCCGCATCAGACCCGTGTCGACATAGATGCACACCAGTTGGTGCCCGATGGCCCGGTGCACGAGTGCGGCCGCAACGGCGCTGTCGACGCCACCGCTCAGCGCGCAGATCACCTTGCCGCTGCCCACCTGGGCGCGAACGGCCGCGACCTGTTCGTCGATGATCGACGCCATCGTCCAGGTCGGCTCACAGCCAGCAAGGTCGTGCAGGAAGGTCTGCAACACCGTCATGCCGTGCGGGCTGTGCACGACCTCCGGGTGCCACTGCACACCCCACACACGCCGGTCGGGGTTCTCCATCGCCGCGACGAGTGCGTCGGGCGTCCGCGCCGTGCAGGTGAAGCCGCCGGGCAACTCGGTGACGGCATCGAAGTGACTCATCCACACGTCCTGCTCGTCGGGTGTGCCGGCCAACAGGGCCGAATCCCCGATCCGCGTCGCCCTCGCCCTGCCGTACTCGCCACGCATGCCGCGGCCGACGGTGCCGCCCAGTTGCTGGGCGATCAACTGGTGGCCGTAGCAGATGCCGAGGATCGGTATGCCCAGTTCGTAGATCGCCGGGTCGAGCGCCGGGGCGCCGTCGACGTGCACGCTGGCCGGGCCACCGCTGAGGATGATCGCCGACGGCTGCTTGGCCGCGACCTCCGCGGCCGTGATGCGATGGGGGACGATCTCGGAGAAGACCCGCAGTTCACGCACCCGCCGGGCGATCAACTGTGCGTACTGCGCCCCGAAGTCGACCACCAACACCGAGTCGAAACGCTGTGCCATCGGCCGGATCGTAGGGGCTGGCGGGCCACGCGGCTGCATCCGTCACACCGCCTCGCTGTGCGCGACGGGGTCGCGCCTGCGACGATGGGGGCATGCCCCGTGCAGCACGCAGCCGGTTCGCCCTCGCCTGTTCCCTCGCATCGTTCATGGTGGTGGCCTCCGCGTGCAGCGGACCGAACCCCTACCAGGCCGCGGCGAGTTCGACCGTGGCGGCCGATGGCTCGGCTGGCGACGGCAACGACTTCGTGCCCGACCGCAACATCGGCGAGTGCGTCGGCCTCGTGGAGCGCCCCGATTGCGGCTCCGAGAGCAAGGGCGGGTTGGGGATGACGCTCACGTTCGTCGCCCTGTTGCTGGGCCTCGGCGTGGTGATGGGCAGGATCGCCATGTCGGTGCGCCGGCGTGACGCCCAGGCGAACAGGTCGACCGAACCCGGCAACTGACCGCGGTCGTCGACCGGCGATCTCAGCGAACGGCGAGCAGGTCGCCGCAGAACGCCGCCGTGCCGCTGACGAGCGCGTGCGGCGCCTCCCACGGCACGAAGTGACCGCAGTCGCGCAACAGGAACGGGCCGACATGGTTCGGGAACACGGCTGCCGCCATCCGGTCGAACGCCGGGTAGATCACGTGGTCGCTGGTGCCGTGCAGGATCAACG
>JBJTXX010000477.1:0-940 GCA_046082485.1 Actinomycetota bacterium | reverse complement strand
TAACGGTGCTCGACGGCGTCGTCGGACGGATGCATCGCAGGGTTGAAGCAGGACATGGCCGCCACCGTAGGCTGTGCCCATGAGCAACATCGTCCTCGTCGACGCCGTCCGCACGCCCATCGGCAAGCGCAACGGCGGCCTGTCCACCCTCCACCCGGCCGAGGTGCTGGCCACCGTGCAGAAGGCCATCATCGAGCGCACGGGCATCGACCCCGCAGCGGTCGACCAGGTCGTGGGCGGCTGCGTCAGCCAGGTCGGCGAGCAGGCGTTCAACCTCACCCGCACGGCATGGCTCAGCGCCGGCCTGCCGCTCACCACCGCGGCCACGACGGTCGACACCCAGTGCGGCAGCAGCCAGCAGGCCACCAACATCGCCACTGCGCTGGTGGGCAGCGGCGTCGTCGACGTGGCCCTCGCCTGCGGCGTCGAGGTGATGAGCCGCGTCCCCATCGGCAGCAACGGCAACAAGAACCTCGGTCTGGGCGTGCCGATCCCCCGCACCTACTTCCAGCGCTACGAGATGACCTCGCAGTTCGAGGGCGCCGAGCGCATCGCCGACAAGTGGGGCATCACGCGTGAGGACACCGACGCATTCGGTCTGCGCAGCCAGCAGTTGGCGATCCAGGCCTGGAACGAGGACCGCTTCTCGGGTCAGTACGTCGAGGTGCAGGCACCCGATCGCAACGAGGACGGATCACTGGCCGGCACGTTCCACACCGTGCGACGCGACGAGGGCCTGCGCGAGACCACCCTCGAGAAGCTTGCATCGCTGAAGCCCGTAGCCCGCGAGAACGGCGTGCACACCGCCGGCAACTCGTCGCAGATCAGCGACGGCGCCAGCGCCGTGCTGCTGATGACCGAGGAGAAGGCGGCTGCGCTGGGCCTGAAGCCCCGCGCCCGCGTCGTCGACACCTGCAACGTGGGTGTCGACCCCATCCTC
>JBJTXX010000476.1:0-8118 GCA_046082485.1 Actinomycetota bacterium | reverse complement strand
GGTTGGTCTCGTGGATGCGGGCAAAGCTGCGGGCGAAGATCACGACGCCGCCGCGGTAGCGGGGCTCCATGGCTGCGTGCTCGCGTGACGAGCCCTCGCCGTAGTTGCGGTCGCCGACGGCCACCCAACGAACGCCGGCCTCGCTGTACTTCTTGGCGAGGTTCGGATAGGTGTCGATGGTGCCGTCGAGCGCGCTCTTGCCCTCGCCCACGGCGTCGTTGAAGGCGTTGACGGCACCGAGGAACAGGTTGCCCGAGATGTTCTCGAGGTGGCCGCGGTAGGTGAGCCACTTGCCGGCCGCCGAGATGTGGTCGGTGGTGCACTTGCCCTTGGCCTTCATCAGCACCGGAAGGCCCAGGTAGTCGTTGCCGTCCCACGCCGGGAATGCATCGAGTAACTGCAGGCGGTCGCTGGTGGGGGAGACCTCGACGGTGACGTCGCTGCCGTCGGCGGGCGGTGCCGTGAAGGTGTTCTGGCCGGGGTCGTAGCCGCGGTCGGGCAGCACCTCACCGACCGGGGCGTCGAGCAGCACCTCGGTGCCGTCGGGTGCGGTGATGGTGTCGGTGGTGGGGTCGAAGTCGAGACGGCCGGACAACGCCAGCGCCACCACGGTGTCGGGCGACGTGACGAAGCTGAGCGTGTTGGCCGAGCCGTCGTTGCGCTTCGGGAAGTTGCGGTTGAACGAGTTGACGATGGTGTTCGGCGCGCCGTTGGCGCTGGCAGGGCGATCCCATTGGCCGATGCACGGGCCGCAGGCATTGGCCAGCACGGTGGCGCCGATGGCCTCGAGGTCGGCGATCAGCCCGTCGCGCTCGATGGTGGCCCGTGTCTGCTCGCTGCCCGGGGTGACGAGCAACTCGGTCTTCACCTTCAACCCGCTGGCGGCCGCCTGACGGGCGATGCTGGCCGCGCGGGTGATGTCTTCGTACGAGCTGTTGGTGCAGCTGCCGATGAGGGCCGACGAGATCTCGAGCGGCCAGTCGTTGGCGCGCGCCTCGGCGCCCACCTGTGCGCCGACACGGTTGGCGCGGTCGGGCGAGTGCGGGCCGTTGATGAGCGGCCTCAACAGGTCGAGGTCGATCTCGACGAGCTGGTCGTACTGGGCGCCGTCGTCGGCGCGCAGGTGCTCGGCCACGGCGTCGGCGGCGTCGGCGATGGCCTCGCGGCCGGTGGCCTTCAGGTACATCGCCATGTTGTGGTCGTAGCCGAACACGCTGCAAGTGGCGCCGATCTCCGCGCCCATGTTGCAGATGGTGGCCTTGCCGGTGGCGGAGATGCTGTCGGCGCCGGGGCCGAAGTACTCGACGATGGCGCCGGTGCCGCCCTCGACGGTGAGCACTCGGGCAACCTCGAGGATGACGTCCTTGGGGCTGCTCCAGCCGCTGAGCGTGCCGGTGAGCCTCACGCCGATGACCTTCGGCCAGCGGACGTTGAACGGGAAGCCCGTCATGACGTCGACGGCGTCCGCGCCACCCACGCCGATGGCCACCATGCCCAGACCGCCTGCGTTGGGCGTGTGGCTGTCGGTGCCGATCATCATGCCGCCGGGGAACGCGTAGTTCTCGAGCACGACCTGGTGGATGATGCCGCTGCCGGGCCCCCAGAAGCCGATGCCGTACTTCGCGCTCACCGAACGGAGGAAGTCGTAGACCTCCCTGTTGGTGTCGATGGCCACGCCGAGGTCGATCTTCGCGCCGACCTTGGCCGAGATGAGGTGGTCGCAGTGCACCGTGCTCGGCACTGCGGTGGTGGGCAGTCCGGCCGTCATGAACTGCAGTAGGGCCATCTGTGCCGTGGCGTCCTGCATGGCCACACGGTCGGGATGGAAGTCGTTGTAGGTGCCGCCGCGCTCGATGGGCTCGCTGGGGTCGCCGAGGTGGTTCAGCAGGATCTTCTCGGTGAGGGTGAGCGGACGGCCGAAGCGTTCGCGTCCGGCGGCCACGCGGCCCGGGAGTGCGGCATACACGTCCTGCACCAACTCGATCGGTGTTCCTGCTGTCACGGTCATCGCGATTCGTCTCCTGTCTGGCCCCTTGCATCGCCCGGCGATGTAGACAAGCATAATACAAGTTGTCGAGGGAGCGAAATGCGCACGATCAGGTACCAGGAGATCGCACAGACCCTGCGCCAGCGCGTGCTGCGTGAGGGGCCCGGTCACGTACTGCCCAGCGAGAGTGAACTGTCGGCCGAGTTCGGGGTCAGCCGGGTCACGGTGCGCCGGGCACTGGAACGCCTTCGCGATGACGGACTACTCGACTCTCGGCAGGGCTTCGGCTGGTTCGTCGCCGCTGCACCGGTGCAGCAGCGACTCGGCCGACTCGACACCATCGCGTCCCAACTGCAGGAGCGCGGTGTGCGCGCCGAGCGCCAGGTGTTGGAGTTCGCGTTCCAGGATGCACCGCCGCACGTGGCCGAGGTGCTGGGCACCCGGCAGGTGCTGCGCGTCAAGCGCCTGAACCTGGCCGACGGGGCACCGTTCGCCGTCGTGACGGTGTGGTGCCCGGCCGAGTTGGGCCAGCACCTCAGCCGCCGCGACGTGGAGCGCCAGCCGTTCTACGAATTGTTGGGCACCAGCCTGCGCGGAGCCACCCAGACCATCGGCGCGGCAGCGGTGGGGGAGAAGGACGCGGCGCTGCTGGAGGTGCCGGTGGGCAGCCCGGTGCTGCGCTGTGAACGCATCACCACCTCGGTAGAGGGTGCGCCGGTGCTGCTGAGTGAGCACCTCTTCCCGGCGCACCGCACCGAGTTCGTGGTCGACCTGCCGCACGACGAGCCGAGCATCGTGCCCAGCGGCCTGCGGTTGGTGGAGTGACGGCCTACCAGCCGTCCCAGTGGGTGATGGGCTCGAGGGGCAGTCGCTTGGCGGGCTTGAAGTCGGTGCCGATCGTGTAGGCGATGGGGAACATGCCGGCCTGCGTGATGCCGTCGGGGATGCCGAGCAGTTCCGCAGCCTCGGCGTCGCCGCCGTTCATCAGGTGGATCGTGGTCCAGGCCGTGCCCAGGCCGCGCTCGCGGGCAGCGAGCATGAAACTCCACACTCCCGGCAGCAAGGAACCCCAGGCCGAGGCACCGGCGAAGGCAGGCACCCGGTCGAGCTTGCCGGTGATGCACGGCACCATGATCACCGGCACGCGGTGGAAGTTCTCGGTGAGGTAGTCGGCCGAGGAGAGCACGCGGTCCTTCTGCTCGAACCGCAGGTCACCGGGTTGGTACTGGTTCGACTGACCGAGGCCGCGGTAGATCTCGAAGTTGCGCCGGTAGATGTCGGCGAGCGCCTTCTTCTTCGCTGCGTCCTCGACGAACAGCCAGTGCCAGCCCTGGGAGTTGCTGCCCGTCGGTGCCTGCACGGCGAGCTCGAGGCACTCGAGGATGACCTCGCGCTCGACGGGTCGCTCGAGGTCGAGACGCTTGCGCACGGCGCGGGTGGTGGAGAGCACTTCGTCGGCGGAGAGGTTCAATCGCATCCGGCCAGTGTTCCACGCTGCGAACCGCCGGACCGATCCCTGCCAGACTCTGGCCATGTCCGACGACCGAGTCTCGATCACCATCACCGACGGCATCGCCGATGTGCGAATGGTGCGCACCGACAAGCGCAACGCCCTCGACAACGCGATGTTCCTCGCCCTCGCCGAGGCCGGCGAACGCCTGAAGACCGAACCCGGAGTGCGCGTCGTGGTGTTGAGCGGGGACGGGGCATCGTTCTGCGCGGGGCTCGACCTCGGCACGATGACCCAGTTGGCGGGGGGTGGCGAGCGTCCTGCCGCCGGCAACCCCGGCGAGATGAAGGAGGGCCGCATCACCCACCTCGGCCAGCAGGTGTGCTGGGTGTGGCAGGAGGTGCCGGTGCCGGTGATCGCCGCGGTGCACGGCCATGCGCTGGGCGGTGGCATCCAGCTGGCGCTCGGCGCAGACATCCGCATCGTGCACCCCGACACGCAGATGAGCGTGCGGGAGGTGTTCTGGGGACTCGTGCCCGACATGACCGGCACCCTGTTCCTGGCCCGGCTCGTGGGTGCCGACGTGGCGAAGGAACTGGTGTTCACCGCGCGCATCTTCGATGGCCGCGAGGCCAAGGAACTCGGCCTCGCGACACGCTTGAGCGACACGCCGTACGACGACGCCATGGCGATGGCGCGCGAGATCGCCGGCCGCAGCCCCGATGCCGTTCGTGCAGTCAAGACGCTGATGAACGGACTGTTCAACGCCGGTGCGGCGGAGCAGTTCGCCGCAGAGCGCGCGGGCATCGGCTCGCTCATCGGTCGGCACAACCAGCGCGAGTCGGTGATGTCGTGGTCCGAGAAGCGACCGCCCGCGTTCGAGGACGCGAACTGAGCGTGCCGTGACTGCCCAGGCCGACCCCGAGAAGCTGAAGCTCTACTCCTACCACCTCTTCACGAAACTGGAGGGCGCCGTCACCGCAGGGATGGTGCACCTCGGCGACCGCCTCGGTCTGTACCGGGCGATGCGCGAGGCGGACCGGCCGCTCACCACCCACGAACTCGCCGCGGCCACCGACACGATCGAGCGATGGGTGCGGGAGTGGGCCTACAACCAGGCCGCGGCGCGGATGATCGAGGCACAACCGGACGGCACGTTCTCGCTGTCGCCCGAGGCCGCCGTGGTGCTCGCCGACGGTGAGCACCCTGCGTTCGGCATGGGCATGTTCCACCGACTGCCCCAGACGATGCACGCACTCGAGCACGTGCGCGAGAGCTTCCGCACCGGGGTGGGCCACGACTACGACAGCCACGGACCGGAGGGCGCGGTCGGCATCGAGCGGAGCTTCGAACCGTGGAACCGCGCCTTCCTGGTGCCGGTGGTGCTGCCGGCACTCGACGGGGTGGTCGAGAAGCTACAGCGCGGCGCGCGGGTGGCCGACGTGGGTTGCGGAGCTGGAAGCGCCGTGCTGCTGATGGCCCAGACCTACCCGAACAGCGAGTTCACCGGCTACGACATCAGCCAGTACGCGCTCGCCCGGGCCCAGACGAAACTCGAGGCGAGCGAGCTGCGGAACGCGTCGTTCCACGACCCACGGGTGAACGGCCTGCCGGACGACGGGTCGCTGGACCTCGTGTGCACGTTCGACTGCATCCACGACATGGCGCATCCGCAAGAGGTGATCGCCGCCATCAGGGCTGCGCTCAAGCCGGACGGCACGTGGCTGCTGGTCGACATCAAGTCGCTCGACACCTTCGAGGAGAACGCCCGCAAGAATCCGATGGCGTCGCTGATGTACGGCATCTCGGTGCTCAGCTGCATGTCGTCGGCGCTCAGCGAGCCCGACGGGCTGGGGCTCGGTACGCTCGGCCTCAGCGAGAACCGGGCCCGGGAGATGGCCGAGGCGGCAGGCTTCACCCGGTTCCATCGCATGGCGGTGGAGCACAGCGTGAACGCGTTCTACGAGGTGCGCCCGTAGGCGGCCCTCGCTGGGTCAGCCCTGGTGGATGACCTCGATGCGACGCTCGGTGAAACGCCAGCTTCCCTGATGCCGCACGTAACGGTCGTGATAGACGCCGACGAGTGACCCGTCGTCGCCCTTCTTCGTGCGGAACTGTTCGGTGATGGTGACGCGGCCGGTTCCGGTGCCGGTTGCCTCGTCGACCTCGAACACGGCGTTCGGAGCGGTCTGCACCAACCAGGCGAAACCCTTCGTCGCCTTCTCGAAGGTCGCAACGATCGCATCGCGCCCTTCGATCGGCTTGCCGAGGTTCCACACGGCGTCGGTCGTCCAGAGTTCGCCGAATTCCGCTGCGTCGCGCCGCACGACGGCATCGCAGTACTGCGACACCAGTTGGCGAAGGGCGATGTCGGTAGCTGGGGCGGCGACGGTGGCCTCGCGGCGCGGCACGCTCGTCTCGCGCAGCGAATCCGGCTCGAGACCGACCTCCCACGCGGCGATGGTGCGCACGTGCTCGAGCAACTGCTCGCGCTGCATCATCCCGTCGTGGGCGGCGAACTGCACGGCCAGACCGTCGACCATCGCCGTGATGCGCATCGCCGCCGACGCAGGGTCGGCGCACACGAACTCGGCCCGTTCGACGCCCTTGGCGATCACGCGCTCGAGCAGACCCGCCGATTGCTCGTCGAGTTCCTGACTGATGCGGCGCATCATCGGGTTCCTCAAGGCCTCGCCCCAGCCGTCGATCCAGAGCATCCACTCGAGGTCGTTGCTGCCCTCGGGCACGTAGTTCCGCAGGGCACGGTCGAGTTGGCCAACGGACGTGGGTGCGGCCTCGACCTCGGCCTCCATCTCGGCGAGGTCCTTGCGGGCGTAGTGAGCGAAGGCCTCCGCCAGCAGTTGCTCCTTCGAGTCGAAGTGATAGTGGATGAGGCTGCTCGACACGCCCAGCCGCTTCGCCACGTCGGCGATGCGCGTGGCCGCGAAACCGCGTTCGATGACGACCTGGCACGTGACCTCGAGGATCTCGGTTCGACGCTCTGCGACCGTGGGCTTCTTCACAGCGCGCACGATACCGGCACAGGGTCTAGCGTGACAGCGTGGAACTCGACGACGTGAAGCGCAGGGCATCGGAACTGAGCATGTGGGCGCACCTCGCGACGGTGCGACCCGATGGCACTCCGGACGTGACGCCGGTGCACCCCTGCTGGGAAGGCGACACGATCTGGGTGCTGATCGGTGTCGACTCGGTGAAGGCGCGCAACGTGGCGGCGAACCCCAAGGTGGCGTTGCACTGGCAGGTGACGGAGAAGGGCGACGGGCTCGAGGTGTGGGGCAACGCACAGGTGCACACCGACCTCGCCACCAAGGAACGCCTCTGGCACGGCGTGTTCGACTACGACCTCAATCTGTTCGCTCCCGGCGGACCCTCGTCGCCGCAGGTCGGATTCATCTCGGTGGAGGTCGAACGGGCCCTGTACCTCGCTGCCTACGGGATGGCCGGCACCGAGCGCTGGACACGGGCGTGAGCCGCATCAGTGCGCTGTCCCGGTCGGTGGCCGGGGCGCGGGTGCTCGTTACCGGTGGTGCCTCGGGGATGGGTCGGGCCACTGCCTTCCTGTTCGCCGACGAGGGGGCGACCGTCGCCGTGGCCGACCTGCACGCCGAGGGTGTGCTCGAGGTCGTTGACCGGATCCGTGCCACGCACGGGGTCGGCGCAGCGCACGGCTTCACCGCTGACGTCGGCGACCTTCCGTCACTGCACACTCTGGTCGACGACGTGGTCGGCCGGCTCGGTGGAGTCGACGTGCTCGTGAACAACGCCGGCATCTCGCTGGTGAACTCTGCGTTCCAGGAGGAGGACTCGTACGAGGCGAACTGGGGCCGGACGCTCGACGTCAACCTGACGGCGCATTCGCGGCTCATCCGTCTGTGCCTGCCGCATCTGGTGGCAGCGCCCAATGGGGGTCGGGTGGTGAACATCGCGTCGACCGAGGCGATCGTCACCACCGCTGGCCTGGCCGCGTACGCCGCGACGAAGGCGGGTGTGGTGGGCCTGACCAAGAGCTTCGCCGTCGAACTCGGGCGTCACGGTGTGACCGTGAACTGCATCTGCCCCGGCCCGGTGATCACCGGGATGACGGCGCCGATCCCCGACTAGGCCAAGGAGGCCTACGCGAAGCGGCGGGTGCCGCTGCGCCGCTACGGGCAACCGGAGGAAGTCGCCCACATGACGCTGAGCCTCAGCCTGCCGGCGAGCAGTTTCGTGAACGGAGCGGTCATCCCCGTCGACGGTGGGATGAGCATCAGGCACACGTAGGCCGGAGCCTGATTCAGGCCTCGACTCGGAATGCGCCCCGCATCAGCGGATGGATGCGACAGAAGTAGGTGTAGGTGCCGGGCGTGAGCGTGGACGGGATCGTCCAGGTCGTCCGGTTGGCCGTCGGGGGGCCGCCGGTGCCGAGTTCGCCCGAATCGAACGGGATGTCGGCGTCGGCGATCGGGTAGGCGATGCCGGTGGAGCGGTTGCACGGCGCCTTGCATGCCGTGAGCGTGTGCCACTGGCCCTTGCCGATCGGGGCGTCCTTGTTGTCGTAGGTGAGGGTCTGGCCGACCTTCACGGTGGGCACCGAGGTGCCCGAGAACATGTCGCCCTTGCCATAGACCCAGTTGCGGATCTCGATCACACCCGAGTAGGGCTCGGAGGGCAGGGTGGCGAG
>JBJTXX010000475.1:0-6130 GCA_046082485.1 Actinomycetota bacterium | reverse complement strand
CGGTCGATCACGTCGATCACGTTGCCGTCGATGTCGGTGGTGCGCAGACGGCCGCGGCGAGCACGAGCGCGGCACAGATCGCGCCTGCAAGAGGGACGCTGCCCCGTCGTCGCCACGTCGAATGCACCGCCGCACAGTACTCGCCCCGTCGGAGGGCTCACCCTCGCCCAGCCCCCGCCGGGGAGGTCAGGGCTTGAGGCGCTTCGGTGTGGCGTTGGCCGGGTCGGCGGGCCACTGGTGTTTCGGGTACCGGCCGGCCATGTCCTTGCGCACATCGTCCCAGGTGCCGGCCCAGAAGCCGGGAAGGTCGCGGGTGATCTGCACCGGGCGGTCAGCGGGAGACAGCAGTTCCAGTGCCAGCGGCACCCGGCCGGAGGCCACGCACGGATGCACCTTCGCCCCGAACATGTCCTGCACGCGGACGCTCGCGGTGGGGACGTCGCGTGAGTAGTCGATGGGCACCGAACGGCCGGCCGGTGTGTCGAGAGTCGGCGGAGCGAGATCGGCCAACCGCACAGACGTGTCCCAGTCGAGACCGGCGGTGAGCAGCATCTCGGTGTCGAGTCGCTCGAGGTCTGCGGCACCGGTGGCGTGCAACAGGAATGGTTCGAGCCACTGGTCGAGCGTTGCGAGCAGTGCCTTGTCGCTCCAGTCGGGCCAGTCATCGCCGAGTTCTCGGCGGAGGAACGCCACACGGTGCCGAAGCGATGTGGTGCGATCGCTCCAGCGCAGGGCCGCCAGACGCGTCGCGCGGACCCGCTCGAGCAACGCGGCTGCCGTGGCCTCGCCGGGTTCGGGTGGCAGCGCCCGTTCCTCGAGCAGCATGCCGCCCAGGCGCACCTCGCTGCGCAACACCAGGTCGTTGCGCTGCTTGTCCCACACCAGGAATTCGCTGCGCTCGATCTGGTCGGCGAGAGCCTCGATCAGTTCGTCGGTGTCGAGCGCTGCGCCCATGCGAATGCGAGCGTTGTCGCGCTTGCCGTCGAGGTCGGCCGCCACCACGAATCGTTCGTCTGCCAGCGGGTCGGTCGGAGTGGTCCAGGCCGATGACCCGCTGCGCAGCTGGAACTGGCCGGGCTGGCTGCGGCGCACGGCGATGCGGTCCGGGTAGGCGTGCGAGAGCACGGCGCCGCAGCGGTCGGGGTTCACCTCGTCGAGCACCAATGATGCGCCGGCACGACGGGCCAGGTCGAGGGCGCGGTCGCGCACGCGGCCCACGTCGCGACGGTCAGCGGCGTCGTGGTGCTGTTGGCCGCACACCACCGCAACGCGCAGCGAGAGGTCGGCCGGCAGTTCGTCGGGGCGGCCTCGGAACACGTCGCGCTCGTCGAGCAGGGCTGCGATCACACAGGCCAGGCCGCGGTCGTGTGCCGGGGCCGCATCGACCATGCAGGCAAGGCGAGGGTGCAGCGGTAAGGCCAGCATGCGGCGGCCGCGGTCGGTGATGCGGCCCTCGTCGGTGAGCGCACCGAGTCGCTGCAGCAACTCCGCTGACTGCTGCAGGGTGCGCGCCGGTGGCGGGTCGGCCCACCGCAACTCGGCCGACGGTGTGCCCCATGCGGCCAACTCCAGCGCCAGACCGCTGAGGTCGACCTGGGTGATCTCGGGCTCGAGGTGCGCCCGGCGTGTGCCGTGCTCGAGCTTGCTCCACAGTCGATACGCGGCCCCGGGTTCGGTCCGGCCGGCGCGGCCGGCGCGTTGGTCGGCCGAGGCCCGACTGGTGGTCACGGTGGTGAGGCGCGTCATGCCGGTGCGCTGGTCGAAGCGCGGCACCTTCGCGAGCCCGGCATCCACCACCACCCGAACGCCCTCGACGGTGAGCGATGACTCGGCGATGTCGGTGCTGAGCACCACCCTCCGTCGGCCTGGTGGCGAGGGCATCAGGGCGACGTCCTGTTCGGCAAGGGTGAGGGCCCCGGCCAGTGGGTGCACGTCGACGTGAGGCGGCAGCGACTGCTGCAGCAGGGACTGCACCCGCCGGATCTCGCCGATGCCGGGAAGGAAGACCAGCACATCGCCGGTCTGTTCGCGCACCGCACGCCCCACCAGTGCTGCCATTGCTTCCACCATGCGGTCCTGCTTGCCCATGGGCGCCCACACGATGTCGACGGGGTGCATCCGCCCGTCGCTCACCGCAACAGGCGTGTGGGCTCCCAGCACGGCCAGCAGCCCCTTCGTGTCGGGGGTGGCCGACATCGCGAGGACGCGCAGGTCTGGGCGAATGGTGGCCCGTGCGTCGAGCGCCAGCGCCATGCCGAGGTCGGTGGGCAGGTTGCGCTCGTGCACCTCGTCGAAGATGACCAGGCCGACGCCATCGAGCGTCGGGTCGTGCTGCAGGCGACGTGTCAGCACGCCCTCGGTGACCACCTCGATGCGGGTGTGCGGGCCGATGTGGCGTTCGTCCCGTGTCTGGTAACCGACGGTGTCGCCCACCCGCTCACCCAGCAGGGCGGCCATCCGCTGTGCAGCCGCACGCGTGGCCAGACGCCGCGGCTCGAGCATCACCACCCGCTGGCCGGACAGCCACGGCTCGCCGGCCAGCACCAGCGGCGCAAGCGTGGTCTTGCCGGCGCCGGGAGGTGCGACGAGAACGGCGGAGGTGCCATCCCGCAGCGCCGCGGCAAGTGCGGGCAGCGCCTCGAGAACCGGAAGGTCCGGCGGCTCGAAGCGCACCGGCTTCAGCCCAGGGCGGGCGTGCCGTGGAAGGCCGTGGGGTCGCCGCTGACCGGGATGGTGGGCGGCAGCCAGGCGGTGGTGCTGGCGATCGTCTTCGCGACCCGCCGCCACTCGGTGGCATCCCAGCCCTCGGCAGCATCGACGACGGTGCCGTTGCCCTGCACGAACACGAAGGCGGGCAGCGACTGCAGGCCGAGCCCGCGCACGAACGAACGGTCGGGGTCGCAGTAGACGAGGAATCGATCGGCGAGCGGGCCGAGGAACTGCTTGGCCTCGTCGGGTCCGCAGGTGACCACCAGGTTCACCCGCACGTCGGCGCCGCGGAACGCGTCGAGCACGCGGGCGGCGGTGCCGAGGATCCACGAACTCTCGTTGGTGTACGGGTTGAGCACCACGCTGGCGAGGTGGAAGGTGGTGAGCCACTCACTGAGCGGGCGCTGCTCGCCGGAGAGTTCGGTGAGGTTCAGGTCGAGGGCAACTGTATGGGCCACGGGTGGGAACGGTAGCAAGCCGGACGCCACATGGCCCATCTCGCGGCCATTGACCGCTGGCAGTGGACCCCGCAGCGGCCTTCCCCACGCTGGAGGGGTAGGTTCGGCCCGTGCACCCCATCGAGCGACTGCGCTACATCGCCCGCACCACGGGAGTGGACCAGCGCACGCTGGTGGCCGAGACCGCTGCAGCGCTGCGGGCATTGCGCAACGACCCGGCCGGTCTGGTGGTCAGTTGCCGCCGCATCGTCGAACGCCACCCGACATCGGGCCCGCTGTGGTGGATGAGTGCTCACCTGCTGACGTCGGCGGACCCCGCCTCCACTGCGCACGAACTGGCGGGCCACATCGAACTCGACCCCACACCTGATCTCCTGGTCGACGGACTGCCCGACGGGGCCACGGTCTGCCTGCTCGGCTGGCCCGACCTCGCGGGCGAGGCCGTGCTGCGGCGCGGCGACCTCACGGTGCTGGCGGTCGACGCGCTCGACCAGGGTTCGTCGTTCGTTCGTCGCCTGCAGCGCAACGACGTGGACGCAGAGGTGGTGGAACCTTCGGGCCTCGCCGCAGCGGTGACCGCCGCCGATGTCGTGCTCGTGGAGGCCCTTGCCGCCGGGCCCCGCCACCTGCTCGCCATCCGCGGCTCGCTGGCAGCGGCGAGCGTGGCCTACTGCGCCGAGGTGCCGGTGTGGGTGGTCGTCGGCCGGGGCCGCCGACTGCCCGAGCGGGCGTTCGACCAGATTGCCGACGATGCAGCCGCCGCAACCCGCCGACCCTGGTTCGCGGAAGCCGAGGTGGTGCCGCTGGCGCTCGCGTCCACCATCAGTGACGAGCACGGGCCCCGCCCGCTCGGCGACGAACCGCTCGTGGCGGAATGCCCGTTGGCGCACGAGTTGCTGCGTGGTGCCGGCGGCCGGCCGCAGGGTTAGCGTTCCGGCATGGCCAGCAAGCGCACCCAGATCTCGATGTCCGACGACGAGGTGCGTGCGTACCTCGAGGAGCAGAAGATCCTCAACGTCGCCACCATCGGGCCCAGTGGGCACCCGCACGTGGTGGCCATGTGGTACGCCTTCGTCGACGACGCCCTGTGCTTCTGGACCTTCGGCAAGAGCCAGAAGGTGGTGAACCTCCGCCGCGACCCGAAGATGACCGGGTTGGTGGAGAGCGGAGACGCGTACAACGAGTTGAAGGGTGTCGAGCTGGTGGGCACCGGCGAACTGATCGAGGACTTCGATTCGGTGCTGGCGATCGGTCTCGCCGTTGCTGTGCGCTACAACGGCCCGGCTGCGGTCAGTGAGGCGGCACTGCCGTTCATCGAGGCACAGGCCCGCAAGCGCGTCGTCGTGCGGTTCCGCATCGAGCGTGCGGTCAGTTGGGACCACGGCAAACTCGGCGGCTCCTACTGAACCCTCAGCGTTGACCGCGGCGCACGCGGTTGCCGCCGGCCGCGTCGGCCAGCATTCCCGCGACTCTCTCCGCGTCGTGGTCGACCAACCCGACCGTGACTCGCAGTGATGGCGTATCGCCGTGCACCATGAACGGCTCGCCGGGTGCGGCGCCGATACCCTGCGCGGCGAGCGTGATCAGCGCAGAACGTTCGTCGGCGACCTGCATCCAGAGGTTGATGCCGTCGGTGCCGGTGAAGCCGACACCACGGTCGGCCAGCACCGTGGTGACGGCCTTTCGCCGGCGTGCGTACTCGAGTCGGGCAGCCGAGACGGCACGGCGGGTGGGGGTGTGGTCGAGCATCTCGAGCAGCACCGATTGCAGGATGCGACTGCTCCATCCCGGTCCGAGCAGGCGTCGGTTGGCGACGGCGCTCACGACCTCCCCCGCACCGCCGACGGCGGCGAGTCGCAGGTCGGGGCCGTGGCTCTTGGAGTAACTGCGAAGGTGCACCGTGCGGTGCCGGAGGTGCGTGCCCATGCTGACCAAAGCGCCGCTCGCGATGTCGCCGGAGTGGTCGTCCTCCACGATGATCGCATCACTGGCCGCCAACGCTGCGGCCAGTTGGCGGCCGCGCCGCGCCGACATGGTGATGCCGGTGGGGTTATGGGCGCGGGGTTGCAGGAACACGGCCGTGGCACCGATGGCGAGGGCGGCCTGCAGCGCGTCGACTCGCATGCCCTCGGCATCGAGCGGCACGCCCACGACCTCGGCACCGAGCAGGTCGAGCAGGTCGAGCAGAGGAGGGAACGTGGGGTGTTCGACCACGACCCGGTCGCCGAGGCGGATGATCACCGAAGCCACCCGGTCGAGGGCGTCCATCGCACCGTCGACCACGGTGATGGCCTCGGCGGGGAACGGCCAGGAGTCGCCGAGCCGTTCCTCGAGCGGCGGCAGCACCGGGTGGTCGAGGTAACTGCTGGTGAGTGATTGCCGGCTGACCTTCGCGAGCAGCGGCCCGAGGTCGGGCAGCAGGCCGGGGTCGGGTGTGCCGGTGCTGAGGTCGAGCGCGAAGTGGCCAGGGCCCTCCGTCACCCGTCGGTATCGGCGGGGTGTGGCCGGGCCGGTGGGCTGGCGCACGAAGGTGCCCTGTCGGCCGCGTGCATCGATGGCGCCCACCGCCGACAGGCTCTGCCATGCCTCGCTGACGGTGGTGGGCGAAACCCCCAGCGCCTTCGCGAGGTCGCGCACGGTGGGCAGTCGTTCGCCCACCGGCAGGGAGCCGTCGGTGATCATCCGTCCGACCGCCGCGGCGATGCCACGGGCGGTGCGGTCGTCGATGGTGTCGACGAGGGATCGGGCCGAGATGGAACTCATTGTCCGGTAACAATACATTTATTGTGCGCCGGTCGGTGTCACATTAGAGTCCGGCAAATGGCGAACATCGTGAGGGCAGCGCTGCTGCAGACCGACTGGCCCGGCACCAAGGAGGCCATGCTCGACAAGCACGAGCAGGCGGTGCACGACGCGAAGGCCCAGGGTGCACAAGTGATGTGCTTCCAGGAGCTGTTCTACGG
>JBJTXX010000474.1:0-10588 GCA_046082485.1 Actinomycetota bacterium | reverse complement strand
GCCAACCCCCCGATGGCACCAGCCCTCTCCGGCGCTGCCCCAGTGGGGCGCGACATCCGTTCGGACGAATCCTCCCGGTGGTCAAGATGACCTGCCGTCAGATTAGGCACGCGTTCGACGCTGAGAAAAGAGTCACATAGGAAATTTTTCGGACCGCTCAGTGAGCCGGTCGACCGAGCTCGCGGGCCCGCTCGGTGGCCGCCATCACGGCCTCCAGCAGCGCCGAGCGCACGCCGTGCTCCTCCAGTTGGCGCAGGCCCGCGGCAGTGGTGCCGCCGGGTGACGTGACGTTGGCGCGCAGTTGCGCCGGGTTGCCCTCGTGCGCCAGCAGGGTCGCCGAACCCACGAACAACTGGGTCACGAGCGCCTCGGAGTTCGCCCGCGACAGACCCGCCAGCACACCCGCCTCGGTGAGCGCCTCCGCGACGAGGAACAGGTACGCCGGGCCGCTGCCGGCCAGACCGGTGACCGCATCGAGTTGCGCCTCGGGCACGCGCACCACGATGCCCACCGAACCGAGGATCTCCTCGGCCCACACGAGGTCCGCTTCGGTGGCCGTCGGTCCGCCACACACACCTGCGGCCCCCTTGCCCACCAGCGCCGGCGTGTTCGGCATCGACCTCACCACCGCGACGCCGTCGCCCGCCGCCTGCTGCAGCGCGGCGATGCCGATGCCCGCGGCGATGCTCAGCAGTTGTGTGGCGCCCGCGGCGGCAGCAGCACTGCAGGCCGCCAGCACGTCGTAGGGCTTCACCGCGATCAGCGCGCCGCGGCACGACGGGATGGTGTCGGTGACCGTCACCCCCGGGAACATTCCGACCAGTTGTTCGCGACGCCCGGCGAGCACCTCGACGACCGCGAGGTCGCCTGCGGGCCAACCGGCTCCGATCAGGCCTCCCATGAGCGCCGCGCCCATGTTGCCGCCGCCCACCACTGCCAACCGGTACGAAGTCATGCCGCCGAGGCTAGGCCCTCTGGTCCGGGGGCCGAGGTGTTGTCGGGTGGACGGCACGACTTCCCCGACGCGCCGCCCACCCGCGCCACAGTGGGCACGGCGTCGACGCCGATTCGGCAAGTGCGATGGTGTGGTCAGTCGAAACGGCTGGCGAACGCCAGACGGATGAGCGCGGGGAAGGCGGACTCGACGTACTGGTAGAGCGAGCCGACGATGCGATCGAGTTCCGCCTCGTTCAACGCCGAGAGCGGCAGTTCGCCGCGCAGGAAGACCGCGTCCTCCACACCGATCGCGAAGTGCGCGCCCACCAGTCGGTCATTGCGCCGCAACGCCTGCTCGTAGACCTGGGCGATGTTCTCCTGCGGGGCGGGCAGCACATACGCCTCGTAGCGCAGCGTGCGCTGACCCAACGTCAACCAGATCGTGATGTGTTCCTTCTCCTCACCGCGCAGGCGCACGTACCACCGCGGCTCGTTGCCGTCACCCGGCTCACCCCGGTCGATCGCCTCGAACAGCGGGTTCTCGGCAGCGAAGCCGTGCAGCCAACCGGTGATCCGGAACTCGATCTGCTCGAGCGTGGGCGGCAGGTGGTAGTCGGTCATCGGTGGTTCAGCCGCAGAGCACTGGCTCTCGCGCCGCGATGTCGACGTAGAGGCGACGCAGGCGGGCTGCGGAGAAACTCCAGGTGTAGCGGCGGGCGCGCTCGGCGCCCCGGCGGCCGAGGGCGGCCGCGTGCGTCGGGTGGTCGATGATCTCGCGCAGGTAATGGGCGAAGATCGCTGGGTCACGGTCGGGCACGAGGTATCCCGTCTCCCCGTGGTTCACCAACGTCAACAGGCCGCCGACGCCGCTGGCCACCACGGGCACTCCGCACGCCGATGCCTCGAGTGCCACCAGACCGAAGCTCTCGCTGCGGCTGGGCACCACCACGGCCGTGGCCGCGCGGTAGTAGGTGCTGAGGATGTGGTGGGGCTGCGGCGGCACGAACCGCACGCGGTCCTGCACGCCCAGTTCGCCGATGAGGGCATGCAACGCCAGCACCTCGTTGTCACCCTCGGCACCGCTGGCACCGCCGACGACCAGCAGCATCGCGTCGGGCCTGTCCAGCGCCGCCAGGGCACGCACCGCCACGTCAGGTGCCTTCAGCGGCTGGATGCGGCCGACGAACAGCAGCAACGGGGAATGCTCGGGAAGGTCGAGTGCGCGGCGGGCGCCACTGCGATCGCCGGGGGCGAAGAACGCGTGCTCCACGCCGGGGGCCACGATCTCGATGCGCCCCGGGGGGTTCCCGTAGAGGCGACGGAACTGGCTCTCCTCCTCGGTGCAGTTCACGCAGATCGCGTCAGCACACCCGATGATGCTGGCCTCCGCGTCGTGACGCCACTGCGACTCGGGGTCGCCGCCCTCGGCCTTCACCTTGGCCAGCGTGTGGAAGGTGGCCACGAACGGCAGGTCGAGTTCGTGCTTGATGCGGTGGGCCACGATGCCGCTGAGGAAGTAGTTGGCGTGCAGTCCGTCGACGTGCGAGACGTGCCGGATGTGATCGATGACCCTGTCGCCGAACTCGCCCAACACCTCGGGCAGGTGCTCCTTGGGCAGATCGAACGCACCTGCGGTGATGTGCACCACGCGGTGGCCGGGTTCGACCTGCACGACGTCGGGCTGGTCGGCGCTGGTGCGGCGCGTGTACGTGGTGCACTCCACACCGGCCTGGGCGAGCGCCGATGACAGTTCGCGCACGTAGACGTTCATGCCACCGCTGTCGCCCGACCCCGGCTGGGCCAGGGGCGAGGTGTGGAAGGAGATGACGGCCACGTGTTGCACGAGAGGCGAAATGCTACCGCTACGGTCGGCATTCCTGCCGTGCCGGACGGGCGCCCGTGACACAATCGACATCCGTGGAGCAGCAGAGGAATCGATCGATCCGCAGGGCGCTGCGGCCCTTGCGCGACTTCCTCCACACCGAGTCCGCCGGCGGGGCCCTTCTCGTGGTGGCCGCCGTCGCCGCGCTCGTGTGGGCGAACTCCCCGTGGCGTCTCGGCTACGACTCGTTCTGGCACACCGAGATCGGTATCGACGTCGGCGGGCACGCTCTGCGACTGTCCCTGCAGCACTGGCTGAACGACGGGCTGATGACGGTGTTCTTCCTCGTGGTCGGCCTCGAGATCAAGCGAGAACTGACCAGCGGCCACCTCGCCGGCCTGCGCGCCGCAACCCTGCCTATCGACGCGGCGATCGGCGGAAGGGTGGTGCCCGCCGTGCTCTACTTGGCGATCGCCGGTCGATCGGCCGCCGAGGGGTGGGGCGTGCCGATGGCCACCGACATCGCCCTCGCAGTCGGAGTGCTCGCCCTCGCCGGCAGCGGTGCCCCGCCGGGCCTGCGGGCGTTCCTGCTGGGCCTGGCCGTGGTCGACGACATCGGGGCGATCATCGTGATCGCGCTCTTCTATTCGTCCGGTGTCGGTGCGGGCTGGCTGCTGCTGGCCGCGGTGTGCGCGGCGGTCACCATCGCGCTGCGTCGGTTCGGCGTCCACCACACGTGGGTGTACGTGGTGGTCGGCGCGATGATGTGGTTCGCGATGCACGAGGGTGGCATCCACCCCACGCTCGCCGGAGTGGTGATGGGCCTGCTGGCGCCCTCCACCCCACGCATCGCACCGGAGTTTGTCGACGCCGAGGAACTCGCCGACGTCGGGTCTGCGGCCAGCGCGCGCTCGACCGCGGTGATCGCCCGCTCGAGTGTCAGCACCGTGGAATGGCTGGAGCACGTGCTGCACCCCTTCACCAGCTACCTCATCGTGCCGTTGTTCGCACTCGCCAATGCCGGCATCGAGCTGAGCGGCGGCAGCCTGCGGCAGGCATGGGGCTCGCCCATCACCTGGGGCATCGTGGTGGGTCTGGTGGTGGGCAAACCGCTGGGCGTGCTGCTGGCAGCGCGCATCGCCGTGCGCAGCGGACGTGCGGACGAGTCGGCCGGCACCACCACACGCCAGCTGCTGGGCGCCGGCCACGCGGCCGGCATCGGTTTCACGGTGGCGCTGTTCATCGCCGAACTGGCCTTCCGCGACGACGGCGTGCCCGACGTGCGCGCCATCACCGACGCCAAGGTGGCGATCCTCGTCGGCTCGGTGGTGAGCGGCGTGTTGGCCTTCGTCGTGCTGCGCACCCGCCGAACCCCGGCCTGACCCAGCACGGGACGCGCTGCGGCGCCGGCCGGCTCGGGTTCGTGCAGGGACGGCGTCAGTCGCCGCCGTCGGGCTCCACGTCGAGCACCAGCAGGCCGTCGACATCCGCCTCGCCGTCGCGGAAACGACGCACCAGCTCGGCGCTCAGCGCGTCGATGCGGCCGAACAATTCCTTGCGCTCGGCCGAGCGCACGCGCTCGAACTCCGAGAGCGAGTCGACGTACGCCTGCAGGTCGTCGTCGGCAAGGCCGGGCACGTCGGCGGCACCGGCGCACAGACGCTCGAGTTCCTGGGCGAGCGGATGATCGCTGAAGTCGTCGGCCGGCCTCGGCGGGCGAGCCTGCCCACCCGTCAGTTGGGCTCCGAGGATCGATGGCAGTTCCTCACTGAGCCCTGCGCCGGCGCCGTCACCGCGTCGCCGCTGCTCGGCCCTGGCAAGGTCGAGCCGCGCCTGCACCAGTCGCCGCACGTAGCTGACCGCATCGTCGAGGTGCTGCAGTTCCGAGCGGACGGAACGCAGTTCCGCCAGCGACAGCGAACGCGGGTCGGCATCGGGTGTGCTCATCAGGTTCCTCCACTCACGGGCGGCAGCACCGCCACTTCGTCGCCATCGCGAACCGGCTGCGCAGGGTCGGCATGATCGCCGTTCACCCACACGCGGCACGAACCCAGCACGGCCTCGAACGAGGGGCCGAAACGCTGCACCGCACCGGCCAGCACCTCGGCGACGGTGCCACCCTCGACCGTGGCCGTGCCGGTGCCCGCGGCTTCCCGGGCAGCGGCGAACAGGCGGAGCGTGGCCATGGCGCCGAGGTTAGTGGGCAGCGTCGTCGTCGGGCGGCCGCTACCCTCCGCCGGATGGCGACGCCGTACGTCACGAGGGTGCTGGCCGTGCGGCACGGCGAGAGCGAATGGAACGCCGCCGGGCGGTGGCAGGGCCACGAGGACCCACCGCTCACCGAGGAGGGGTTGCTGCAGGCCGTCCGGGCGTCGCAACAACTGGGCATGTTCGATGCGGTCTGGGCCAGCCCACTGCAACGAGCCGCTCACACCGCCGCCGTCATCGCCGAGTCGATCGGCGTGGGCCCGGTGCAGTTGCACGCCGACCTGATGGAGGCCGGCTACGGCCCATGGCAGGGGCTGACGGTCAGCGAGATCGAGCAGGGCTGGCCCGGCTTCCTCGCCGAACGTCGCCGACCCGAAGGTGCCGAATCCATCGACCAGGTGGTTGCCCGTGGTCTTGGGGCGCTGCGGCACGTGGCCGCGTCGGCGCCCGGCGGTGAGGTGCTGGCGGTCACCCACGGCGGCCTGGTGCGAGCCGTCTGCCATTCCCTCGACCATCACGAGGTACGCCTCGCGAACCTCGGCGCCTGCTGGTTCCACGTCCGCTCCGACGGCACCGTCGCGGTGGGCGAAGTCGTGCAACTTCTCGACGGCCCCGCGACGGGCGGCACCCTGTGAGCGCCGGCGACGAGCCGCTGCCCCACCTGTTCGCCGAGCCCGAGGTCCAGGTCCAGGCACAGGCACAGGCAGAACCCTTCACCGTGGAGGTGATCCGAAGCGCACGGCGCAAGCGCACCGTCGGCGCCGAGATGCGGGGCGACGTGCTGCGGGTGACGGTGCCCAGTTGGATGAGCGCTGCCGACGAGGCCACGTGGGTGGCGAAGATGTCGGCCAGCTTCCGCCGGAAGCACTCGGCCGATCGCATCGACCTGCAGCGACGCGCCGCCACCCTCGCCCACCGGCACCGCCTTCCGGTTCCGGACGAGATCCGTTGGGCCGATGACATGACCACGAGATGGGGCTCGTGCACCACTGCGACACGCACCATCCGCATCAGCACCCGGCTGACGGCATTCCCCGACTGGGTGCTCGACTACGTGATCGTGCACGAGCTGTGCCACCTGCGGGTGCGCGGTCACGGCCACGACTTCTGGGCGCTCGTGCACCGGTACCCGAAGGCCGAACGGGCCATCGGCTATCTCATCGCCAAGTCGGGCGACGATCCCGACCTCGATTGACGAGACCGGCCAGCAACCCCACCACGACGGCGCCCACGACGCCGATCAATCCGGCCGAGAGCGCATGACCACCCGAGTCGGCGCCGGAGGTTCCCGCAGCGCTCGCAGCCGAGGGCAGCGAACTGGCCACCACGCCACCGAGGGCGACGAACGCCATGACCCGCAACGTGGCACGACCGGCGTTCGGCACCGACAGCGGAGCCCCGGGGACGGGACGCGCCTCCAGCACCGACACACCCGGCATCGAGCCGATCGACTCCCACACCGGTTCGACGGTGCAGAACTCGGCCAGCACGTTCGCCGCGGCGGTGTCGACCGACAGGAACTCCACGCCCACTCGCCACTCACCGGCCGGCGACACGGACACGTTGCGCACCACGACCGGCAGACGCAGGTCGGTGACACCCGATCGGGTCGGCACCGCGACGTGCAGCGGCACGCGCTCGCCGACGTCGAACCCGGCGAGCCCCACCAGGCCGGCACCGAGCGGCGTGATGTCGACCACGGCCATCAGTTCGTCGTGCAGGGTGGCACGCAGTTCGGTGCCCATGCGGGCAGCCCGGCGGCGAACCGTGCGGCGGGCCAGAACGCGCAGTTGGTCGAGGGCGAGGCACAGGTGCCAGACACCGACCACCATCGCCGCCAGCAAAGCCGAGCGCGGCATGACACCGAGGGTGTGCGTGAACTGCTCGCTCACGCCGCGCAGCGACAGCACGACGGTCAGGGCGAGGACGGCCACGACCAACCCGATGCCGTACTGGCCGGCCGGCAGGTCGATGATCGGTTGACGCTCGCTGACGGCGCGCTGCGACTGCTCGGTCCGCAGGCCGGCGACATCGGCACCGATGTTGTGCAGTGACCAACGTGCCCTGTCACCCGGGCGCAGGGTCCAGCCGCTGAGCAGCGAGATGCCGAGCGAGCCGTAGACCATCGACGGCACCCACAGCGCGAACACCGCGACAGCGCTCGGCTGCATGGGCAGGTCGCCCGAGAGCAGCACCGCGCACAGCACGGCGAGCACGGCGAGACGACGGAAACCGGAGAGTGGCCGCACCGACCACGCGAGTGCCGCCAGACGGCGGCGCAACCCGCGGCGGGAATCGAACAGGTCGGCAAACATGCGTCGCGCGGCCCGGGCGCGCACGACGCGATCGGCATAGACGTCGGCCGCGTCGGTGAGCGTGCGGTGGGCCACCACCGGGGCGACGGTCGGGGCAGTGACCCTCCAGCCGGCGCGATGCAACGCGGCGCTGGCATGCCAGTGCGCCTCGACGACCGCCGCAGTGCACGCCGGCACGTCGACGAGCGCCACGGTGCGCACCAGCGAGCCCGAGCCCAGCCACATGGCCAGACCACGACGCCCGAGGGCGGGGTTCAGCGACGACCGCTCGAACACCAGGTCGTGCCGACGACTCGGCCCGTGCTCGGGTGAATCCGCTGCCAACGACACCCCGAGACCCTGCACGACGGCGACATCGCTGTCGGCGAGATCGACGGACAGTCGCTGCACGAGATCCTGACTCGGCACGTCGCCTGCATCGACCAGCACGAACCGGGCCGTGCGCACGCGGGCTCGCATCACCTCGATGCCGTTCGGGTCGTCGAGGTCGGTGGCCGCGTAGCTGCAGTCGAACTCCACGGCCAGTCGCACCGCTTCCGGTCGACCGCCGTGGTCGACCACGAGCACATCGGCCACATCGGCCATCTCCCGCACGCCGAGCAGGGTGGCGCGCAGTTCGTGAAGCGACTGGTCCACCACTCGCACGACGACGCCGACGGGGTCGCCACCGTCGAAGGTCGACTCGGCGGCATCCGTCCGTCGGCCGCCCGGAGCCGGCCACAGCGCCCAGGTCAGGGCAGCCGTGCCGGCCAGCCCTGCCACCTCGGCCACCAGCAGCACGGCCCACATCAGCGGTGAGGCGCCATCCCACGAGAACGCGACGCGCCAGCCGAGGTACAGCACCCAGGCGAGCAGGCCGAGAGTGGCCAGCGCCCGCGCTGTCATGTGTTCGCTCTTCCTCATCGCCGCAACCCTCCGTTGCGCGCCCCTCGGCATGGGGTGTCGGACCTGTTCATCGGCCGGGCGAGACACGAACTTGAATGTCGTCGGATAACCTCCTGCCCTCGTGGGCACACCGAAGCGTGAACGTCAGAAGGCCAACCGTCAGCAACGGCTGGAGGAACTGGCCAAGGAAGCCAGGAAGCAGAAGTCGAAGAAGGTCGGCGTGCGCCTCGGCGGCGCCATCGTTGCCTTCGTCGCGCTTGTCGGGGCACTGTGGTTGTTCAGCGGCGACGACAAGCCCTCGACCGCATCGACCACCACGGTCGCGCTTCCCACCACCACACCGGGCACCACGGTGCCCACCCCGCCCAAGCCGGAGGTGAAGTTCCCCGGCACGGCACCCACCGAACTGGTCGTCACCGACCTGAAGGAGGGCACCGGCGAGCCAGCCAAGACCGGCGACTCCATCACCCTGCACTATGTGGGCGTGCTGTCCACCGACGGCACCGAGTTCGACAACAGCTATGACCGCGGCGAGCCGTTAACGTTCACCATCGGCTCCGGCCAGGTGATCGAGGGCTGGGATCAAGGCATGGTGGGCGTGAAGGCCGGTGGCCAGCGCCAGCTCGACATCCCTGCCGCGCTCGCCTACGGCGACCAGGACCGCAGCGAGATCATCAAGGCCGGCTCAGCGCTGACGTTCGTCGTCGACATCGTGTCGATCACGCCCGCAGCGGGCTGAAACGCCAGCTAGGGGAAACCGCCAGCTAGGGCAGGTCGCCGAACACCTCGGCGCGGCCGACGCTCTCCCAGCCGGCATCGGAGTGCACCAGCGCGTCACCCGTGTGCAGCACGGCGATCGTGGTGTTGGCCAGTTCGCGGGTGCGGTGCAGCCGCTCGGGTGACCACGTTTCGGCCTCGGTGGCCAACGCCAGCCCGCGCACCAGTCCGAGGCCCAGGGTGAACGCGCCACCCCGTGGATCGATCATCGGGTCGCACAGGGCGTCCGCGCTGCCGCCCACGGCAACCACCAGGCCACCACCGGCCAACACCTCACCGATCGCTTCGTACAACGGTGTGTCCTTCAGCACCGAGCGGAGATGCAACGGCTGGTCGCCCACGAGATAGACGGCACGGGCACCGCGCACCACCGCTGCGGCGTCGGCCTCCATCGCCTCCACCCGGCGCAGCACCATGAGTGCCTCGACCTGCACGCCCAGGCGCTCGGCCCAGTTCATCGCCGACGCCACCAATCGGGCGGGCTGCTCGAAGGCATCGGCCGTCGGCAGCACCACCACCCGGTCCGGCCCCGCAGCCGCCAACAGGCGGGCGTCGAGTTCGTCGTTGGCGGCGAAGGCGCCGCCTCCCTGCAGTGCGATGGTGCCGGTCATGCGGCCGAGCGTACGCGAACCGCAGCAGGCTCAGTCGAGCAGCTCGGCGCGTAGGTGTTGCACGACGTCGTCGGGCACCCCCAGCGCACGCACGAAGCCGGGGATGCTGCCGTGCCACTGGCTCACGTGGGTGATCATCCTGCGCATCGCCTCGGGCACCGCCGACGAGAAGATCACCGGGCCGCTGCTGAGCCGCTCGAACAACTCGGGCTGCTCGCGGCGGGCCCAGTCACGCATGCGCTGCATCCCCGCGGCCGTCATCGCGTAGTCGGCCACGATGTAGTCGGGCAGCACCTCCAGGCAACCGAGCACCATCATCGCCAGCAGGCCGGTGCGGTCCTTGCCCGCGGCACAGTGGAACACGGCCGGCAGCGCGCCCGGCTCGGCCAACTTCACGAGCGCCTCGGCAAGACGTTCCTCGCCCTCGTCGAGGATCGACAGGTAGGCCCGCTCGAGGAAGTCGGCCTCGTCGTGCTCGCCCTCGGCATCGTCAGCCGTCCACGTGTTCGTGATCACCGAGACGTGGTGGAACTGCACGGGGTGGTGCTGCACGGGGAACGTGCCGCGCTCCTCCAGTTCGGCGGCGGTGCGCAGGTCGATCACCGTGCGCAGTCCGAGTCCGCGGATCGCCTCGATGTCGGCAGGCGTCAGGCGGTAGAGACCATCGGCGCGGAACAGCTTCCCCCAACGGGTGGTGCGCCCGTCGGCCGTGGGGTAGCCGCCGATGTCACGGAAGTTGTGCACTGCATCGAGGCGCACCAGTCGACGGGGGTCACTCTCGACATCGGGCAGTTGCAGGCTCACGATGTCACCGTACCGGTGGTCGCCACAGGCACGGCCACCGGCGGGTGAACTGCGGGTGAAACCTCGGTCGGGTCAGGCGCCGAAGGCGGCGTCCAGCGACTCGCGCAGGCGACCCACGATCTCCTCGATCTCCGCCTCGGTCACCACGAACGGCGGCGCCACGATCACGGCTTCCTCCACCGGACCGGAACCAGCGGGGTACACCCACATGTCGCGCTGCAGCGCCTGCA
>JBJTXX010000473.1:0-7461 GCA_046082485.1 Actinomycetota bacterium | reverse complement strand
GTTCGGGCCGGCGACCACGGTGGACAGGTCGACCACGCGCAGGCCGTCCAGCGGCGCCCGGGCTGTCGACGGCGTCCCAGCATCCATCAGCGCAGGCCGATCTCGAAGCAGCGGTGCTCGAGCTCGCCCATCGCGTACGACTGGTAGTCGATGCCGAAGTCGCTGTAGAGGTAGCGGCAGCGCTCGCTCCACCGCAGTGCGTCGGGTGCCGAGATTCGGTGCACCACCTGCAGGCTGCCGCCCTCGAACACGCGGTACTCGGCCCACGTGCCGGGGAAGTCCTTCACGCAGCCGACTTCGATGCTTGGGATCCCGCACGCCATCGAGCGCATCCGGTGCCGGTGCGTGTGCCCCGCCGTATAGGCGACCAGCGACCTTCGCCGTTCGGCAATGTCGGCGAGCTGGTCGCTGGGATCGGGATGGATGCCGAAGTAGTCGTCGCTGCGGTGGCCGTTCGCGCCGGGCAGCCACTGCTGGTGGTGGCCCATGGCGATCGTCGGGCGATCGGCGCCGGCCAGCATCGCATCGAGCCATTCGAGCTGGTCGTTCTCGAGAAAGCCCGTGGTGACGCCGGCGGTGACCGTGTCGAGCAGCGCGACGTGCACGCCCGGCAGCGAGATCCAGTGGTCGCCGGCGTAGTCCTGCTGGCCGCGGTAGGCGTCGTGGTTGCCGCGCACCACGTGCAGTCGGTCGCCGAACGCGCCGCGGTAGCAGTCGTCGAACGCCCGGAACTCCTCGTCGGTGCCGTCGCTCGTGAGGTCGCCCTTCACCACCACGGCCGTCGGGTCGAGGGCCAGGATCTCGGCGACGGCGCCGCGGTTCATCGTCTCGGGGTAGGGCGGCTCGCCCGGCTCGGCACGCTGGATGGGCCCGTCGGGGGAATCACCGACGCGGCCGGCCTCGACCTCGCCGAAGTGCACGTCGTTCACCGTGGCGATGCGGCACAGCAGCTCGCCGTCGGGGCGCGCCAGTGTGCGCACCCCCAGTTGCTCGGACTCGGGGGCCAGACCCTCGAACCGGAACACCTCGTGGCCGCGATGGGCCACCACGAGGTCGTGCGCGACGGTGGTGATCTCCACCGGTCAGGCGTCGATGACGATCGACCCCACGACCTTGTCGTGCCAGGTCTGCTGCTCGCGGTCCCACAGCATCCACAGGTAGCCGAGGTAGAAGATCGCGTTGGAGATGAGGATCGCGAAGACCGAGCGGCCAAGCGCTCGGCCGAAGCCGATCGGCTGCAACGTGTGCTGGTCGACCACCCGCACGCCGACGATGCGGCGACCCCACGTCTGACCGGTGCGGCCCAGCGCACGCACGTAGATGATGGCCACCAGCAGCACGCCGAGGGCGATCACGCAGATGCCGGCGAACACCAGGGCGCCGTTCACCTCGCTCGAGGTGCAGGTGACCTCGTTCTGGGTGTCGAAGTCGATCTTGTCGATGCAGTCCTTCGCGCCGGCCACGATCAGGCCCACGCCCACACCGATGAACGCCACCTGCAGCAGTCCGTAGAGCAGGCCGTCGAGGAACCATGCGCCGAGGCGAGCACCGAAGCCGGCCCGGTTGCGGGTGCGGTCGGTCATCGGCGCACCGCCGTACCCCGC
Organism: Actinomycetota bacterium; assembly: GCA_046082485.1. Taxonomy (GTDB): domain Bacteria; phylum Actinomycetota; class Acidimicrobiia; order Acidimicrobiales; family Ilumatobacteraceae; genus UBA668. Next base: position 5,857 of record JBJTXX010000473.1, on the reverse strand, counting down.
GGGCGGGACCGGCGGCGTGGAGGGCGGCGGGGGAGGCGGCAGGGAACTCATTTCGTCCTCACCACGACGGTGCCGACCATCTTGTCGTGCCAGCACTGCTTGCGGTTGTCCCACAGCATCCAGAGGTAACCCAGGTAGCAGACGAAGCCCGAGAACCAGTGGCAGACCAGCCAGCCGAGCGCCTTGCCTGCGCCGATGTTGGCCCCCGTGTTGGCATCGGCCACGCGGATTCCCATGGCCCGCTGGCCCGGGCTTCCACCGCCGGCGATCTTCTTGCACAGCAGCACCAGCCAGCCGATGGCTGCGATGGCACCGAGCAGCGCGGCGAGGGCGATGGTGCCACCCGTAGGGAGGTTGCACAGCCCGCGCTCACCGTTCACGGTGCAGCTGACCAGTTCGCGCGGCCCCGCCAGCGCCGCGATGATCGCGGGCACGGAGAACAGCGACCCGATCAGCGAGTCGATGAGCAGGCCGCCGAGGCGAGCGCCGAACGATGCGTACTGCATCGCCGGCTGGGCGTAGCCCGCCGAGTAGCCGGGCGGCGGCGTGGGAGGTGCGGGCGGCGGGGGCGGGGGCGGCGGAGGCATGCTGCTCATGACCGGAACCGTAGTCCTACATCTCGAGCCCTCCGAGCGATCCCATGGTCCGGGTGCACCGGCACGGCCGGCCCGGCCCGGTCAGCGGAACGGTCGGTCGCGGCGCTGCGGCAGCGGCCGTGCCCACCAGCGTGCGCTGAAGCGCCATGTGGGCGTGCGCAACGGGTTCTGGTCGGCGGCCTGCACCACCGGCCTCGGCCACAGGGCCTCCACCGCTGCCACGATGGCCGCGGCTTCCTCGTCGCTGGGCGCCGGGCTGATGTGTGCCGCTGCGGCGGCGGGCTGCTGGCTCACAGCGGCACGTTGCCGTGCTTGCGGCGCGGCAACTCCTCGCGCTTGGTGCGCAGCATGCGCAGGCCCTGCACCAGCTTCTGGCGGGTCTCGGCCGGGTCGATCACGTCGTCGACGTAGCCGCGCTCGGCAGCGTTGTACGGGTTCGCGTACTTGTCGGTGTACTCGGCCACCAACTCTGCCCGGCGGGCGACTGGGTCGGCGGCCTGTTGCAGTTCGCGGCGGTACACGATCTCGACGGCACCCTGGGGCCCCATGACCGCCAACTCGGCAGTGGGCCAGGCGTACGCCAGGTCGGCGCCGATGCTCTTGCTGTTCATCACCACGTATGCGCCGCCGTAGGCCTTGCGGGTGATGATCTGGATGCGCGGCACCGTGGCCTCGCAGTAGGCGTACAGCAACTTCGCGCCGTGACGGATGATGCCGCCGTACTCCTGGTCGACACCGGGCAGGAAGCCGGGCACGTCGACGAAGGTGACGAGCGGGATGTTGAAGGCGTCGCAGGTGCGCACGAAGCGGGCGGCCTTCTCGCTGCTCTCGATGTCGAGCACGCCGGCCAGGATCATCGGCTGGTTGCCCACGATGCCGACGGGCTGGCCGTCGATGCGGCTGAAGCCGCACACGATGCTCTTGGCCCAGTGCGGGAAGTACTCGAAGAATTCGCCGTCGTCGACGACCTCGGCGATGACCTTCTTCATGTCGTACGGCTGGTTCGGCGAGGCGGGCAGGATGGTGCGCAGGCTCTCGCACAACCGGTCGGGGTCGTCGCCGGTGTCGACCGCCGGTGGTTCCTCCAGGTTGTTGCTGGGCAGGAACGACAGCAGGAACCGCACGTCGTCGAGGCAGGCCTTCTCGTCGGCCGACACGAACGTGGCCACACCGCTCTTGCTGGCGTGACTCATCGCGCCGCCCAGTTCCTCGAGCGTGACGTCCTCGCCCGTCACCGTCTTCACCACGTCGGGTCCGGTGATGAACATGTGGCTGGTCTCGCGCACCATGAAGATGAAGTCGGTCATGGCCGGGCTGTAGACGGCGCCACCGGCGCACGGGCCGAGGATGACCGAGATCTGCGGCACCACACCGCTCGACAGCACGTTGCGGTAGAAGATGCCGCCGTAGCTGGCGAGGCTGACCACACCCTCCTGGATGCGGGCGCCCGCACCGTCGTTCAGACCCACCACCGGTGCACCAACCTTCAGGGCGAGGTCCATCATCTTGTGGATCTTCTCGGCGAAGACCTCGCCGAGGGCACCGCCGAACACGGTGAAGTCCTGACTGAACACGAACACCTTGCGACCGTCGACGGTGCCCCACCCGGTGATGACACCGTCGGTGTAGGGACGCTCTTCCAGACCGGCAGCGTGCGCGCGGTGACGGGCCAGCAGGTCGAGTTCCTGGAAGCTGCCCGGGTCGAGGAAGTACTCGATGCGCTCGCGGGCCAGCATCTTGCCCTTCTCGTGCTGGCGCTCGACGGCGCGCTGCGAGCCGGCGTGGAAGGCCTGCTCCCGGCGAGCCCGCAGGTCGTCGAGCTTGTCGGCCATGGGGTCTGCACCCGAGGGGTTCGTGGTCACGGGCAGCGAGGCTAGTGGGGCCTGCGACCACCGGCCACATGGGGCGGCACCACCGATCTGGTTGGATGTCCGGGTGGAACCGTGGTCGCTTCCCCTCCAGCCGCCCCTCGCGCCGATGCTGGCGAAGCCGGCCGACGAGGTGCCCGAGGGTGAGGGCTGGCACTACGAACCGAAGTGGGACGGCTTCCGGTGCATCGTGTTCCGCGACGGCGACCGTCTGGAACTGTCGAGCCGGAACGAGAAGCCGTTCGACCGCTACTTCCCCGAACTGCGCGAGCCGTTGCTGGCGGCACTGCCCGAACGGTGCGTGATCGATGGCGAGATCGTGATCCCCGCGGCCGACGACCGGGGTCTCGATTTCGACGCACTGCTGCAGCGCATCCACCCGGCCGAGTCACGGGTGCGCCGGCTGGCGGTCGAGACACCTGCCTCGTTCGTGGCCTTCGACCTGTTGGCCGTGGGCGAGCGGTCGCTGCTGGACGCCCCGCTGAGCGAACGGCTCGGGCTGCTGGCCACGGCCCTCGCAGGTGTGGTGGCACCGGTGCACGCCTGCCCCGGCACCACCGACGCGGCGATCGCCCGACGTTGGTTCGTGGAGTTCGAGGGCGCCGGCCTCGACGGCGTGATCGCCAAGCGACTCGACGACCCGTACACCCCCGACAAGCGCACGCTGGTGAAGGTGAAACACCGCCGCACCGCCGATTGCGTGATCGCCGGCTACCGGGTGCACAAGGACGGCAAGGGTGTGGGGTCACTGTTGCTGGGCCTGCACGACGGAGACGGCACCCTGCACCACGTGGGCGTGGCGGCATCGTTCACGGCGAAGCGTCGGGCAGAACTGCTGACCGAACTCGAGTCGTTCACGCGCGACGCGCTCGAGGGCCACCCGTGGCGCGACTGGGCCGTCGCCGCGAACGACCCGGCGCCGGGCCAACGCATGCCGGGTGCGATGAGCCGCTGGAACGCCGGGAAGGATCAGGGTTGGGTGCCGCTGCGGCCCGAACTGGTGGCAGAGGTGACATTCGGTCAACTGCAGGAAGGACGCTTCCGCCACGGCTCCACGTTCCTTCGCTGGCGGCCCGACCGTCGGCCCGAATCGTGCCGCTACGACCAACTGGAAGTGGCCACGCCGGTGCCGTTCTCGCGGCTCGTCGCCCCCTGACGGGTGGCGGCCCGGCAGCCCCGACCGGCAGTCCCGACCGGCAACTCAGTTCACGAACACGTCGTGGCGGTCGACCAGCACGCCATCGAGGTAGACGAGCACCGTCCACGTGCCCGAGGCGCCGAGCGTGAAACCCTTGTCGGCCTGCAGCACGGCCACGCCGGCACTGGTGAGCGGAATGGGGTCGATCACCATTCCCGGCGCGGAACTGCCGAGGGGCGGCAGGAACTCGACGCGCAGCGAGGTGGTGCCCGAGGCGGGCGACACCATCTCGATGCGCACGTCGTTCGGGCCGGTGCGCTGGCTGAACGCCACGTTGATGTCGGCGTTCATCGTGTTGTTCACGTACTGCTGCGGCGCCTCGAGCGTCAGTTCCGGGCCCCCGGCGGCCGACAACCCCGGCGGCGAGAGGCTGAGCATCCACGACGTCAGGCCGAGGGCCACCACCCCGAGTGCGGCCTCGATCGTCAGAGGGCGACGAAGGCGAACCACCATCTGGTCCGAGAGGTGGTCGGCGCGGGCCAGCCGAGCGGAGATGAACTGGGCCGTGGCCATGCTGACCGCCACCATCAACGCCACGAACAGCGTCTTGCTGAGCAGCACCAGACCGTGCGACGACCCCAGGCTGCCGCGGTCGAGTTGGAAGGCGAGTGCCGCGCCCGACAGCACGGTGGCCACCAGCGCAAGGCGCGACACGCGGCGGAAGCCGACCACCGCCTGCACGAGGTCCTCCTCGCCGGGCCCGTGCAGCACCACCCGGCCGATGAGCAGCAGACCACCCAGCCACACCGACATCGCGAGGGCGTGCACCAACCCGGCAGCGATCTCGATCAAGCCGAACTCGTCGCGGCTGAACGCAACGGTCGCCACGGCGAGCGTGGGCAGGCCGAGGGCCGGCAGTTGCATGCCCTCCTCGACGGCACGGAACGGTGACGCCACGACGTACAGACAGCCGAGCACCAACAGGAACCGCAGCACCGCCGCCTTGCCGGGCATGGTGTCGAACAGATCGACCCACGACGTGGGGATGAGCATCGAGCCGAGGCCGGAACCGGATTGCTCGGCGGCCAACGACGCGGCGTAGAGATAGGTGCCGACGGCGGTGACGGCCCAGACGGCGCGGATGTAGTTGTGGGTGACCAGGTACTGGGGCCCCTCTGGCCACACCATGGCGATCACGATCAGGCCACCGAACAGCGCAGCGAGGCCGAGGTTGCTGATCAGGCGGAACAGTCCGAGGGGGCCGCTGCTGCCCGACGAGGTGCCGTCGCCGGTTCCGTTCGTGTCGATGGGCGGCTGGGCGACGGTCGTGGTGGTGGCATTCGGGTCGGCGACGACCGTCGTGCTGGGAGCGGTGGTGGTGACCACGGTGTCGTTGCTGACGACGAACCCGAAACTGCCGGTTCCGGCGGGCTGCAGGTTCGGGTCGGTGACCGTCCAGCCCACGACGCAGGGCCCCTTCGGCGCGGGCACGAGCAGCGGCACCGACACCGACAGTTGGTCGGCCTTCAGCACCGGGTTGCCGAGGGCCTGGATCACGCCGGGGCTGCCGCAGGCCATCGTCACCACCGGCTTGGGGCCGACGGGGGCCGAGAAGACCAGTTCGATCGTGGTGGACAACGTGTCGACCGTGGCATCGGCCGCGGGCACGGACGACGCGAGCGTGGTCTCGGCCGCAACGGGGGTCGGCGACCACGCTGCGGCGGCGATGCCTGCCGCGAGCAGTGAGAGTGCCCATCGAGCGATTCGGCGGGCGTGCAGCCGGGGTGTGCGGTTCACGACGGCCACCACGCTAGTCACCTCGCCCTGCGGCACGGGCGACGGTGCGAACCCCCTCACACCCCGTGGGTAGAGTCGGAGCGATGGCCACCCAGTCGCTCTACCGCCGCTATCGCCCCCGCCGCTTCGGCGAGGTCAAGGGGCAGGAGCACGTGGTCAGGGCGTTGCGCAACGCCGTCATCAACCATCGCGAGGGGCAGGCCTACCTGTTCTCCGGGCCGCGCGGCACGGGCAAGACCACGTCGGCGCGCATTCTCGCCAAGGTGCTGAACTGCGAGCGCCCGGTCGACGGTGAGCCGTGCTGCGAGTGCGAGTCGTGCCTTGCCGTCGAGCGCGGCACCAGTTACGACGTCCACGAACTGGATGCCGCCAGCAACAACGGTGTGGATGCCATGCGCGATCTCATCGAGAAGGCCTCGCTCGGCACGCCCGGTCGCCACAAGGTGTACATCCTCGAC
>JBJTXX010000472.1:0-734 GCA_046082485.1 Actinomycetota bacterium | reverse complement strand
CAGCTCATCATCGATGCGCTCGCCGCCGAGATCGAACGGGTTCGAGCCGACGCCGACTTCACTGCACGAGCCCGGAGGCTGCTCGAGCGTGATCGGGAGATCCTCGACCGCCTCGCGAAGTGACCCGCTATCTCAGCCTTGCTGAGTTCTGGTTCCTGGCGGAACACGTCACCGGCATCGATGCTGCGACCCTGATCAGGGTCAGCCGTGTCGAACTCGCCGACTCCGCGCTCCACGCGCCTCAGGCGGGCTTCGCGGACACCGAGTTCTATCCCGACCTCTACGACAAGGCAGCAGTGTTGGCCTGCCGTATCTCGTGGAACCATCCTCTGCCGGACGGCAACAAGCGAGCTGCATGGGCGTGCCTGGTGTTGTTCATCGACCTCAACGACGGCACGTGGAACGACGAGCATCCCGACACCGACGACGCCGTTGCAGCGATGCTCGCCGTGGCTGCACGAGACGTCGACGAGGCATGGCTTGCGACCTGGCTTCGCGAACGGGTCACCTTGCGGCACTGACCCCTCGGCGACGGTCCCATAGCGCGGAATCGGCGACCGGGCGGGTCGAACAGGTCACGGACCAGGAGTCATTGAGCATCGGTCGGGTCGGCGGCGTCGGCACGACGATGATGGTGCTCGACGACCGACTCAGTGGGACGAGCGGTTGGCGGACTTGACCGCCTGTCGCAGCGTGCGCGCCGCGACGCGCAGGGAACGCTCGGCCTCGGTGAG
>JBJTXX010000471.1:0-1827 GCA_046082485.1 Actinomycetota bacterium | reverse complement strand
TGGCCATCCTCGCCGAGATCATCGCCAGTGGCGGCGGTGATGCCGCAGCGATCGCCTCGGCGAAGGGGTTCGAGGCGCTCGACACGTCGGCGCTCGAGGCCGTGGTGGACCAAGCGATCGCCGATCAGGCCGATGCCTGGGCCAAGTTCCGTGCTGGCGACGGCAAGGCGATGGGCGCCATCGTCGGCGCCGTCATGAAGGCCACGCAGGGCAAGGCCGACGGCAAGTTGGTGACCGCCCTGTTGAACCAGAAGAAGGGCTGACGGCCAACGGTTGCCGGGCGGGCACCCGCCGGGCTCAGAGTTCGCCAGCGGCAACCAGGTCGCCAGCAGCCACCAGCTCGATGGCTCGCACGCACGTGCGGTGGAACGCGTCGGCCGCCATGTGCAGGTGGTGGTCGGGCGTGTCTTCCTCCTTGGTGTGGCTGAGGCCCGCCGTCGACGACGAGAAGATCATCACGGTGGGAATCTCACGCGCCACCTCGCTGGCATCGTGCAGGGCACCGCTGGGCAGTTCCACATCGTGGCCCTCCACCTCGCGGACCGAGATGCGCGCAGCCTCGAGCAGCGCAGGGTGGAACGGCATCGGCGGGATGCGGAAGATGTGCTCCCAGTCGACGGTGCACCCCTCGGCCTCGGCGGCGGCTGCGGCAGCATCGTGGGCCTCCCGGAACATGGTGGCCAGCCCGTCGGCGTCGATGTGCCGCATGTCCATCGTGATGCGTGTCTCGCCGGCGACCGCGGTGACCACGCCCGGCCAGCACTGCGCGTGCCCGACGGTGGTGACACCCTGGTGCCGCTCGCCGATCTCGGCAATGACGAGGGCGAACCTCGATGCCGCCCGGAAACTGTCGCGCCGCATCTCCATCGGCATGGTGCCGGCGTGCGCGGCCTGGCCGCGGAACACCAACCGCTCGCGCTCGATGCCCTTCGTGCCGGTGACGGTGCAGATTCCCTTGCCCATCGACTCGAGGATCGGGCCCTGCTCGATGTGCACCTCGACGTAGGCCTTGACGTCGGTCATCCGCCTGCGTGCACCGTCGAGGTCGTCGATGTTCACGCCGTGCCGGCCCAACACCTCGGGCAACTTCGCGCCCTCCTTGTCGACGAGGCCGCGCAGCACGTCGATGTCGAGCGTTCCCATGCTGGCCGCCGAACCGAACAGGCTGCGGCCGAAGCGGGCGCCTTCCTCGTCGGCCCAGTCGACCAGTGCCACCGTGACGGGGGGTGTGCCAGCGGCAGCGAACGCCCGCAGCAACTCGAGCCCCGCCATCACTCCGAGGGCGCCGTCGAGCCAGCCACCCTTGGGCACGCTGTCGAGATGCGAGCCGACGCACAGCGTGTCGCTGCTGGCGCCCCGCAGCACCGCCCACAGGTTCCCTGCCTCGTCCTCGTCGACCTCGACCGGCAACGTGGCCAGCGACTCGCGCAGGAAGGCTCGGGCCTGCAGCCAGTCGGGCGTCCAAGCCAGGCGCCGGCTGCCCTCGGGGCCACCCGTTCGGTTCGCGAGTTCTCGGAGGTCGGCAACGACGCGTGCGGGATCGAAGGTGCTCACGTGGTGGAGACTATCGACGCGGCAAGCGCGGCCTGCTGCTGCAACCAGCGCCCGGCATCGGCCACGGCCATCGGTCGGGCGATGTGGTAACCCTGCGCCCACGGGCACCTGAGTTCTCGCAGCAGTGCCAGTTTGCGGCTGCTGTCGACACCCTCGGCGACCACCTTCATGCCCAGCGAGTCACCGAGTCGCAACAGCAGCTCCACGATCGTGCGGTCGAGTCGGTTGTCGCACATTCCCTTCACGAAGACCTGGTCGATCTTCAGCGTGTCG
>JBJTXX010000470.1:0-1062 GCA_046082485.1 Actinomycetota bacterium | reverse complement strand
CTCACGTGGCACGTGCTCGAGGGACTCGAACAAGGCGAAATCTCGGTTCCCGGCGCCAACAAGTCGAACCGCTGGGCGCTCGCGCGTCGCGTGGCCGAACTGTTCGACCGCTATGCCACCCAGCGCCCGCGCCTCGTGCAGTGCTGGGCGCAGGGTCAGTACACCGATGGCACCTACGGCTCGAACGGTGAGCTCACGTCGCTCAGCCCCGACCACCGTTGGCAGGTCGACCTGTGGCAGGCGGTGCGTCGCCGCATCGACAGCCCCAGCCCGCCCGAACGGTTGCCGGGTCTGCTGCAGGCACTGCGCGACGGTTCGCTGCAGCCTGCCGTGCCGCAACGGGTGTCGTTGTTCGGCCTCGGCAGCATCGCCCCGAACCAGCTCACCGTGTTGCGTGCCCTCGCCGAGGCGCGCGAGGTGCACCTGTTCCTGCGCCATCCATCCCGCACGGTGTGGTCCAAGTCTCACGGCCGGTTGGCAGGCGGGCTGAACCTTCGTTCCATGCTCGATGTCACCACCGTCGTCTCCCACCCGCTCGTCGAGTCGTGGGGTCGGATGGCCCTCGAGGCCAAGGTGCTGGTGGCCGGCGCGGCCGACATCACCGAGGTCGCCCACGGCGCCGATTCGCTGCCGCCGGCCACCACGGTGCTGCAGGCATTGCAGCGGGGCATCCGGCTCGACCTGGCGCCCACTCTCGATCCCACGTTGACGGCCGATGACGGTTCGTTGCAGGTGCACGCCTGCCACGGGGAGGTGCGCCAGCTCGAGGTGCTGCGCGATGCACTCGGCCATGCGTTCGTCGCGGATCCCACGCTGCAACCGCACGATGTGCTGGTGCTGTGCGGCGACCTCGAACGGTTCGCCCCGCTGGTCGAGGCCGTCTTCACCTGTGGTTCCCTGCCCATTCCGGTGCGCATCGGCGACCGTTCGCTCCCCACGGCCGATCCGGTGGGCAGCGCCCTGCAGTCGGTCCTCGCCCTCGTCGATGGTCGGGCCACGCTCTCCGAGGTGTTGGGGCTAGTGCAGCACGAGGCGGTGCGTCGCCGGTTCGGCTGGTCGGTC
>JBJTXX010000469.1:0-605 GCA_046082485.1 Actinomycetota bacterium | reverse complement strand
CCCCTCGTGGCGGCGATCCCAAGACCGAGATCGCGCAGACGCTGCGCCACCACCAGTCCGGCCGGCTTGTCGCCGTCGGCCAACGACAGGAACACGGTGCCTGAAGTGGGCAGCACCGTGCCCGCTGCGAGTTCGGCCTTGAAGAACGCCCGGCCGAACGACGTGTCGATGCCCATCACCTCGCCGGTGCTGCGCATCTCCGGTCCGAGCGCCGTGTCGACCTCCGGGAAGCGGCTGAAGGGCAGCACGGCCTCCTTGATCGCCACATGGCCGTGGTCGCTGGGCTCCCGCAGCAGGCCTTCCTCGCGGAGCTCGGCGAGCGTGGCCCCGAGCATCACCCTGCTGGCCACCTTCGCCAACGGCACCCCGGTGGCCTTGGCCACGAACGGCACCGTGCGACTGGCGCGCGGGTTCGCCTCGATGACGTGCACCGTGGTTCCGGCCACCGCGTACTGCACGTTGATCAGACCGCGCACGTCGAGCGCCTTGGCGATCGCCGTCGTGTAGCGCTCGATGACCTCCACGACCCATCCGGGCAGGTTCTGGGGCGGGATCGCGCAGGCCGAGTCACCACTGTGCACCCCGGCCTCCTCGACGTGCTCCAT
>JBJTXX010000468.1:0-10978 GCA_046082485.1 Actinomycetota bacterium | reverse complement strand
CATGGGACAAGCCGGGCGGCTTCATCGGTTGCGATGCCCTGCTGCGTCAGCGCGATGCGGGCCCGACACCCGACCGGGTCGTTGGCGTGTTCGTCGACGACCCCGACGCCGATCTCTTCGGCGGCGAGAGCGTGTTCGCGGACGGCCGCTGGGTGGGTTACGTGCGGGCCGCTGCCTTCGGCCACACGCTCGGTGGCCCGGTGGGTCTGGCACAGGTGTCGAACCCCGCCGGCGTGACGGAGCACTGGCTCGCATCGACCCGGTTCACCGTCGGTCGGCGCGGCAACGAACGCGCCGCGACACTTCAGGTGGCACCGTTCCTCGACCCCCGCCGCGAGCGGATCCTCGCAAGGTGAACGACCACTAGGGTCGCGACATGGAGACCCCTCCGATCGAGCCACGGCCCCACCCGCTCTCGAGGTCGTTCCAGTGGTCTGCCTCGAACACCGCGCCACGTCTGCTGAGCCACGAGCAGGTCGCCCAGTACGACCGGGACGGATACGTGTTGGTCGAGGACGTGATCGATCGCGCCACCATCGAGGAGTTGCGTGCCGCCATCGACGAGCACGAGGAGCGCACCGAGCAGTTCCTTCGCCAGATGCCCGGCGAGACCCTGCTCATCGCCCAAGCAGGGAAGATCACCTTCACCGTGCACCTCGTGGAACGGTGCGAGCCGGCACGTCGGTTCGCCCGTCATCCCGCGCTCGTCGACATCTGCCACGACCTGATTGGTGACGACGTTCGGCTCTACTGGGACCAAGCGGTGTACAAGAAGCCCGAACCACACCGCGAGTTCCCCTGGCACCAGGACAACGGCTACGCCTTCGTCGAACCGCAGCAGTACCTCACCTGTTGGGTGCCCCTGACCGACGCGACGGTCGACAACGGCTGCCCGTGGGTGCTGCCGGGCATGCATCGGTCGGGCACGCTCGAGCACGTTCCCACGCCCGTCGGTCTGCAGTGCGTGCACGAACCGGAGGGCGCGGTGCCCGTGCCGGCCCGGGTCGGCAGCGTCGTGGTGTTCTCGTCCTTGACACCCCATCGCACCGGCCCGAACGTGACGGACGCCGTTCGCAAGAGTTACATCGTGCAGTACGCAGCCGACGGTGCCGAGGTCGTGACCGCCGACGGCGCACGCACACCTCAGAACTCGTCGAGTCGACAGTTCAGCGTGCTGACCTCTGGCCAACCAGCCGTCGACTGACGCCTGCGACGTGCAGGGCTAGGGTGCGCGCATGGCCCGCCGCACACGCCTGACCGTTGCCGACCTTGCTGCGTCGAAGGGGGTGCGCCAGTTCACGATGCTGCGGGTGCTCACCCTCGACGAGGCCGAGGCTGCCGAGGAGGCCGGCATCGACATCGTCTCGGTGCCCTCCGATCTGGTCAGCGACCCGATGTACCGCAAGGTGGCGCCCTCGCTGTTCTCGATGACCGGCCGAAACAGTCGCGTGATGGGCACGACTGCCCAGATGCTCGACTTCGCCGCCCAGATGCTCGACGCCGACGCCGACGCCGTCTACAGCAGCGGCAGCATCGACACCATCAAATTCCTCGCCGACGAGCACATCCCCGTGGTCGGACACGTCGGCCTCGTTCCGTCGCGCGCCTCGAGCACTGGCGGTTTCCGGGCGGTGGGCAAGACGGCTGCGGGCGCACTGCAGGTGTACCGCGACTGCGTGGCGCACGAGCAAGCGGGGGCCATCGCCGCCGAGATGGAAGTCGTGCCCGTCGAGGTCGCCACTGCCATCAGCCGCCGCATGAAGCGACTGTCGCTGTGGTCGATGGGCGCCGGCGCAGGCTGCGATGCCCAATACCTGTTCGCTATGGACATCCTCGGCACCAACCGTGAACACATGCCCCGGCACTCGAAGGTGTACCGCAACTTCGCCGCCGAGTACGACCGCCTGCAGCGTGAGCGGGTCGCCGCGTTCAAGGAGTTCATCGACGACGTGAACACGGGCGCCTTCCCCGAGGACGGCCACGTGGTGCGCATGGCGGCCGACGAACTCGAGTCGTTCCTCGCCGGAATCGACAACGAATAGTCGGCGAACGCCACTCGGGTGCCATCGGCACGTGCCTCGCCGGTTCGCCAACCCGCCAGCAGAGGTTCCGGCGTGGACGTTCCTGACCAACCACGCGCACCTACTGCTCTGCATCGTGAACGACCCGGAGATGCGGTTGGCCAAGATCGCCCGACAGGTGGGCATCGGCGAGCGGGCCACGCAGAGCATCGTGAGCGAGCTCGTCGACGCCGACTACGTGGTGCGGCGCAAGCCGGGCCGCAACAACGTGTACGAGGTGAACCTCGACCGCCCGTTCCGGCACCCGCTCGAGGCCGACCACCAGATCCCCGAGATCTTCCGCCCGTTGGCCCGGCGCGGACGCCCGGCCCGGTAGCGAGTCCGGTTCAGTAGCCAGCCCGGTTCAGCCAGCGAGGCTGCGGCGCCAACGCGCCCGGGTGCCGGTGAGCACGGCGAACACGTAGACCACCGCCACGCCCAGCAGATCGATCACCACGCACGACACGATGTAGAGCGGCACCCCGATCTCACCGAAACCGCGCCGAGTGCCCTTCCCCGTCGCCGTGGTCTGGATGTGCTGACAGATGAGCGTGGCCGGTCGACTCACGTGCGAACGGTCGAGATTCCACATGCCGGGGCCTGGCGGGTTCCACCGCAGCGGGGCGTCAGGCGTCGCGGATTCGTTCGCCGGCCTCATTGTCGAAGATCGTCGATGGTCGGGCAAGCCCCAACCAGCCGGTATACCTGTGGGCATGTCGGCGGATGCACACCGTGCCGGAACCCACCTGGCCCAGTTCAACATCGCCCGGTTGCGCCAGCCGGTCGAACACGCGGCATCGGCCGGGTTCGTCGAGTTGATCGACGAGACGAATGCCCGCGCCGAAACGAGCCCCGGGTTCGTGTGGCGCCACGGCATCGACACGCGTGACGTCGACGACCTGCCGTACGACGACAAGCTCGTCACGGTCAACCTGTCCGTGTGGGAGTCGGTCGAGCACCTGGTGCAGTTCGCGTATCGAGGCTTCCACCGCGACGTGTACCGCCGTCGCGCCGAGTGGATGAGCCACTCTGCCGCAGTGATGTGGCTCGTGCCGACGGGCACGGTTCCGAGCCTGCAGGAAGGCATGGCCCGACTCGCCTTCCACGACGAGTTCGGCAGCAGCCCGTACGCGTTCTGCACCGGAGAGCGGTACCCCGAACTGGTGATGCGCCGTCATGCGGCCGACGAGCCGGTGGTTCGAACCCTGCTCGCTCGTCTCGATGCCGAACTCCTGGCCGCCACACCTCAGGGTGGCACCAACTTCCTCACCATCGCACCGCACGACGTACACAGCGATCAGGGTGCGTTCTTCATCGCCTGGCTCGATGACGAACCGCGGGCATGCGGTGCGTGGCGGCGCATCGACGAGGCGGCTGGGCGGGCGCACACCGGTGAGGTGAAGCGCATGTGGGCCGACCCGTCGGTTCGCGGCACACGACTCGGCGCGGCGGTGCTCGCCACGGTGCAGCACGACGCCGTTGCGGCGGGCATCACCGAACTGCGGCTCGAGACCGGCGAATACCTCACGTCGGCGGTGAGCCTGTACCGGCGCTTCGGGTTCGAGGCCTGCCCTCCGTGGGGCGAGTACGTGAACGGCGTGCACTCGTACACGATGTCGAAGCCGCTCTCGCCGGTGCGGTCGCGTCGGTTCGACTGACGCCGTCTCTGCACCGGCGTGCGAATGTATGCGGGTGGAGATGTGGGAACTGCAGGCACGAGAGTCCATCCGCGATCTCGTGGCCCGCTACAACGCCAACGGCGACAGCGGCCGCTTCGCGCAGGTGCTCGAACTGTTCGCCCCCGACGCCCAGATGGTGCTCGACGACGGCGTGCGCACCGGCCACGACGAGATCGTCACCATCTTCACCGGCGCCAAGGACACCCTGTGGACCACTGCAGGCGCGCCGGCATACGTGCGTCACGTCACCGGCACCCACCAGATCGACCTCGTCGACACCGAGCACGCCACGGGGCGCCTCTACTTCCAGGTGATCACCAGCGTCGGCCTCGATCACTGGGGCCGCTATGTCGATCAGTACCGCGTGGTCGACGGCCGCTGGCGGTTCGCCCGCCGCACGGTCACCGTCGACGGCTACCACCCTGCTTCACTGTTCCCGCAACCACACAGGTAAACGAGGTCACGATGTCTGACGAGAGCAACCCCTCCCTCCTGGTCGAGCATGTGGGCGCGGTGGCGCACATCACGCTCAACCGGGCCGATCGGCGCAACGCCATCGACATTCCCACGTGCTTCGCGCTCACCGACCTGCTCGAGCAACTCGACCGCGACCGCGCGGTGCGCGCCATCGTGATCGCCGGGGCCGAGCGCGACTTCTGCACCGGTGCCGACGTCACCGGCTCGCCCGACGCCATTGCGAAGATGACCACGCTCGACTACCGCTACTCGAGCACACAGTTCCAAGACCTGTTCCATCGCCTGTGGGAGACCGAGACCCCCGTGGTGAGCGCGGTAACCGGTACGGTGGCGGGCGCTGGCTGGATGCTGGCGCTGCTGGCCGACATCGTGGTGGCCGCAGAGGGCGCTCGCTGGACACACGTGTTCACCCGCCGCGGCATGGTGCCGCACGCCGGCGACTCGTACTTCATGCCGCGCATCATTCCCTTCCACCGCCTCAATGAGATCGCGCTGCTGAGCGAGCCGATTCCGTCGGAGACGCTGCACCAGTGGGGCCTCGTGAATCGTCTCGTTCCCGCTGCCGACGTGGTGTCCACCGCGCTGCAGCTCGCCGGCACGTTGGCCGACGGGCCCACACGCGCGCTGGCGATGACCAAGCGGCTCTACCGGCGGTCGATCGACTCCGACATCGCCACGGCGTTCGAGGCCGAGCGCACGGCGCAGGCACTCATCTCCACCACCAGCGACCGGCGTGAGGGCGTGCAGTCGCTCATCGAGCGGCGCCCCGCCAGCTTCCTCGGCGACTGAGACAGGCCGTCACGCCCACGCCGCCAACAACTCGTCGGCGGTGACCACGGTGGCGAGCATCGACAGCGACAGGTCAATCACCGACGACGCATAGTCGGCGGGAACACCGGCAACGGCGTCGCGCACCAGCACCACTTGGTAGCCGAGATCGACGGCGCTCAGCACCAGACCGAGCACGCCCACGTTCACCGACACACCCATCGCCACCACCGTGGTGACGCCCATCGAACGCAGCACCGGATCGAGCGACGTGCCCATGAACGGCGTGAGTCCGTGCACCCGCGCCATGGTGACGTCGGTGGACTGCGCACCGAGTCCGGGCACCAGCGCGGCTCCTACCGAACCGGCCTCGGTGGCGAAGGCGCCCTCGTTCGCACGCTGGCGCATGGCCAAGGCGCCGATCTTCGAGTTGGTCGAGAAACCGGCGGCATCGGCCCGCGGTTCGAACGTGCAGTGCACCACTTGCGCGCCTGCGGTGCGAGCCGCGGCGCACACACGGGCTGCGTTGGCGATGGTGCCGGCCCGCTCACATTCGTCGCGTAGCGCAGGCAGCAGCACGCCTTCGCCCACGATGCCCTGTTGCAGTTCCATGGTGACCGCCGCCGTGGTGGCCGGTGTCACCAGCGAGCGCAGACGTGCCTCGTTCATGTGTGCACCCTCCTCTCGCACAGTCTCGCCGCCGCACGGTTGCCGAACGAGCATCGGCGCGCCTCTACTGTGGTGACGATCTCGAACCGGAGGCCCACATGAACCAGCCTGTCATCGTCGAAGCAGGCCGCACCGCGGTCGGCAAGCGCAACGGTCACTTCGCCGACGTGCACGCGTCGCACCTGCTCTCGAAGGCACAGGTGGGCGTTCTCCAGCGTGCCGGTGTCGACCCGGGCGAGGTGGGTCAGGTGGTGGGCGGCTGCGTCACCCAGGCGGGCGAGCAGGCGAGCAACGTCACTCGCACGGCGTGGCTCACGGCTGGTCTGCCGTATCAGGTTGCCGGCACCACCATCGACTGCCAGTGCGGCTCGTCGCAGCAGGCGAACCACATGATCGCCAACCTCATCTCGGCCGGCGCCATCGACGTCGGCATGGCCTGCGGTGTAGAGCACATGAGCAAGGTGTGGCTGGGCGCCAACGTGCCCCGCGTCGACGACACGACGTTCATCAACGGGTCGTCGAAGCCGGCCGACTTCAGCATCGACATGCCCGACCAGTTCGGCGCCGCCGAGCGCATCGCCCAGCGCCGCGGCATCACCCGCGACCGGGTCGACATGCTCGGCCTCATCTCGCAGCAGAAGGCGCTGCGGGCTACCGAGGAAGGCCGCTTCGAGCGCGAGATCATTCCCGTCGACGTCACGCTGGCCGACGGCACATCGGTCACCGTCACCCGCGATCAAGGCCTGCGCGACACCACGGCCGAGAAGCTCGCTGCGCTGAACCCGGTGATGCCGACCGGTATCCACACCGCCGGTAACTCGTCGCAGATCAGCGACGGCGCCGCCGCTGTGCTCTGGATGAGCGAGGAGCGAGCCAAGGCCGAGGGTCTTCGCCCCCGCGCCCGTTTGGTGGCGCAGTGCCTCGTCGGCTCCGACCCGTACTACCACCTCGACGGCCCGGTCGATGCGACGCGCAAGCTGTTCGACATGACCGGCATGACCATGAACGACATCGACATCGTCGAGATCAACGAGGCGTTCGCCTCCGTGGTGCTCTCGTGGGCGAGCGTCTACGGGGTGTCCGACGACGACCTCGTCAACAAGGTCAACGTCAACGGTGGCGCCATCGCCATCGGGCACCCGGTGGGTTCCACCGGCAGCCGCCTCATCACCACGGCGCTGCACGAACTCGAGCGCCGCGACGCCGAGTTCGCGCTGGTCACCATGTGCTGCGGCGGCGCCGTGGCCACGGGGACCATCATCCAGAGGATCTGATGCCCCGCAACGCCTCCGACACGCGTGATCGACTCGTCGACTCGGGTCGCACGCTGTTCGCCACCCAGGGCGTGTACTCGACGTCGTTGAAAGCGGTGGTCGAGGCGGCCGGACAACGCAATCCCTCGGCCCTGCACTACCACTTCGGCAGTCGCGCCGGGTTGCTCAACGCCATCCTCGACTCGCACAACTCGCGCATCGAGGTCGAGCGGCGGACGATGCTCGACGCCGCCGGGGCCGCACCACGGCTGCGCGATCTCGTTGCTGCCGTGGTGCTCCCGCAGGCACGCCAACTCGAGGTGGCCGACGGCCGCTGCTTCCTCTCGATCGTCAGCCAACTCAGCGACCTGTTCGACCGCTGGGAGGAAGGCCGCACGCCCGAGCAGGCATTGCGCGCCTTCCTCGGCATCAAGGCGCTGCTGCCCGAGACCCTTCCCGACAACGTGCGCCACGAGCGCGTCACCCGATTCCTCGAATTGGTGTCGCAGGCGTTGGGGTCGAGGGCGCGTCAAATCAACGCCGGCCGCACACCGGCGATCGATCACGAGGTGTGGGTGGCCAACCTGATGACGATGGCCACCGGGGCGCTCAGCGCGACCGCGTGAGTCCGAGGCCGGCGGTGGCCACCAGTTCGCGCTGGATCTCGTTCACGCCGCCGCCGAAGGTGTTGATCTGCGCTGCACGGGCGGCGCGCTCGAGCTCGCCGTGCAGCACGGCGCCGGGCGAGCCGACCCGCAGGTTGGCCACCGGGCCGAGCACGCCCTGCAGCGTGCGGTACACCGTGACCACCTGTTCGGTACCGAACACCTTCACGCTCGACGCCTGCGCCGGGCCGAGGGTGTTGTCGCTCACCGCACGCACGAGCTTCCACGTCATGAGGCGAATTGCCTGCAGCAGCGCGTGACACTTGGCGAGGTCGGACTGCACCCACGGCAGGTCGATCATGCGGGTGCACGAACCATCGGCCGAGGCCGCCGTGCAGCGGGCCCAGTTGGTGACGTCGTCGAGCAGGCGCTCGGTGAGACCCGAGAGCGCCGCCAGCCCCACGCGCTCGTGGTTGAGCTGCATGGTGATGAGCGACCAACCGCCGTTCACCTCGCCCACCACGTTCTCCTTCGGCACGAGCACGTCGGAGTAGTAGGTGGCCGTGGTCTTCACGTCGCCGACCGTGGTGATGGGCGTCCACGAGAAACCGGGCGTGTCGGTGGGCACGATGATGATGGTGATGCCCTTGTGCTTCGGGGCATCGGTGTCGGTGCGGCAGGCGAGCCACACGTAGTCGGCCTGGTTCGCCCCCGACGTGTAGACCTTGTTGCCGTTGATGCGCCAGTGATCGCCGTCGAGCACTGCCGACGTGCGCAGGCTGGCGAGGTCGGTGCCTGCCTCGGGCTCGGTGTAGCCGATGGCGAAGTTGAGTTCACCCGACAGGATGCCCGGCAGGTAGGCCGCCTTCTGCGCCTCGGTGCCGTGGGCGGCGATGGCCGGGCCCACGGTGTTGACGGTGACGAACGGGAACGGTGCGTGCGCCCGCTGGATCTCGTCGAACATGATGAACTGGTCGGTAGCGGGGCGACCCTGGCCGCCGTACTCCTTCGGCCACGACAGGCCGAGCCAGCCATCGGCGCCCAGCTTGCGGCAGATGGTGCGGAACTCGGGTGAACCCTCGCCCGCCACACCAAGGCGTTCACGCACCTCGGGGGTCAGCAGCTCGGCGAAGTACGCGCGCAGCTGCTGGCGGAGTTCCTGCTGTTCGGGGGTCTCGGCGAGGTACACGCTGCGATGATAGGCCCGATCTGACGCCGTGTCAGATACCGGACCCGCGAATTGCCGAGATCACCTCGGCGAACCGGCCGTCGAGCGCAGGGTCGGCCGGCACCGGCAGCATCACCCCGTCGACGAGGTCACCGAACCACGAGTGCACCACGGCCGGAAGGTCGTCCCACTCGGCCTGCGGCACCAGCGCGTCGAGCACCTCGTCGGTCATGAGGGAGGTCAGCCGATCCCACTCCCCTGCTCGGGTCATGGCCTGGAGGCGCTCGCCAAGTTCCCCCCAGCCGAAGAGTTCGAGCGTCCGGCGGTAGGCGGGGGTGGTGTAGAGGAACGCGAGGATGGCCCGGTGGTGCTCACGGCTCGCATCGACATCGGCGGTCGACGGGCCGGTCACGAACATGCTTCCCGTGACCACGCTCGGGCACGGACGATCGGCGCTCGCCGCGGTGGCCTGCAGGCGCGGCAGGCAGAACTCGCGCAGGTACCGCGGGTTCGAGTTCGTGGGGTGTGTCACGAAACCGTCGGCGTGCGAGCCGCCGAGCGAGCAGATGCGTTCGTTCACACCGCCGAGCCACACCTGCGGCGGCCCGTACGGCTGCGGCCCCGGATTGAAGAACGGCTGCATTCGCGTGAACGAGTAGTTCGGAGCCACATGACGCAGCGGCTCGCCGGTGGCGAAGGTGTGCCAGATGGCGCGCAATGCCTCCACGTAGTCGCGCATGCGGCCCACCGGTTCCGTCCACGGCATCGAGAACCTGCCCTCGATGTTCTGGCGGATCTGCGAGCCGAGGCCCAACTCGAAACGGCCCTCACCCACCTGCGCGAGGTCCCATGCGGTGTAGGCCAC
This sequence comes from Actinomycetota bacterium, assembly GCA_046082485.1. Taxonomy (GTDB): domain Bacteria; phylum Actinomycetota; class Acidimicrobiia; order Acidimicrobiales; family Ilumatobacteraceae; genus UBA668. The sequence goes on along the minus strand of JBJTXX010000468.1, from coordinate 1,434 downwards.
CAGCATCGGACTGCGCACGAACGCGAGGATCACGCTGCTCGTCACCCGCAGCCGAGTGGTGGCCTGCAACGCGAGCATCGACACCATCAGCCCGTCGTGCACGGTCTCCGGCACGTGCAGCGTGTCGTAGCCGAGGGCCTCGACACGCTGGGCGTACGCAGCCACCTCGGAGAGGGGCACACGATCACTCATCCCCGCTATGGCTTTCACAGGTCGGATGCTAGTTTCTGACGGTCCGTCAGAAACCAGAGGAGCTCACGTTGACCGGATTCCTTGAAGGCAAGGTCGTCGCCATCACCGGTGCTGGTCGTGGCATCGGCCGTTGCATCGCCCTCGACAGCGCTCGGGCCGGGGCCCGCGTGGTGGTGGCCGACTACGGCGTGGCCATGGATGGCTCGGAGCCGTCGTCGGCCGTGGCCGAGGAAGTGGTCGCCGAGATCAAGGCCCTCGGGGGCGAGGCCGTGGCCGTCGGCTCCGACGTGGGCACCATGGCCGGCGGCGAGTCGGTAGTGGCTGCCGCGATGGACCACTGGGGTCGCATCGACGGCGCGGTGTGCGTGGCCGGCATCTTGCGCGAGCGCATGTTGTTCAACATGAGCGAGGACGAGTTCGACGACGTCATCCGCGTGCACCTCAAGGGCACGTTCACCGTCTACCGCGCCGCCGCGGCGGTGATGCGCAAGCAAGACACGGGTGGCGCGCTCATCGGATTCACCTCGGGCGTGTGGGCACTCGGTTCGGTGGCGCAGGCCAACTACTCGGCAGCCAAGGGCGGCATCGTGTCGCTCACCTACTCGGCCGCGGTGGGCCTCGAGCGCTACGGCGTGCGCGCCAACGTGATCGCACCGGTGGCTCGCACCCGCATGAGCGCCAACGTGCCGATGCAACTCGCCGAGAACGGCGACCCGGAAGACATCTCGCCCATGGCCGTGTACCTCATGAGCGACCAGTCGAAGCACATCACCGGGCAGGTGTACTCCGTGGTGGGCGGCAAGATCGCCGTCTGGAGCCAGCCGAAGGAAGTGCGGGCGATGTACAACGACACGCGCTGGACTCCCGAGTCGATCGACGAGAAGCTCATGGCTACCGTGAAGTACGAGCGCCTGCCGTTCCTCGACATGGTGGCCGAGATGAAGCGCGCCGCCGACGCCAAGCAGACCCCCAACGCCTGAGCACATGACGCTCGACGTCGCCCACCTCAGCGACGACCAGTTCCGCGCGCTCGTACGCGGCTGGTTGCACGACCACGTGGTCGGCGAGTACGCCGAACTACGCGGCCGCGGCGGCCCGGGCGACGAGGACGTCGGCTTCGACATTCGCGTGCGCTGGGAGAAGGTGCTCGGTGACGCAGGCTGGATCGGCCTCGGATGGCCGGTCGAGCACGGCGGACTCGGCGCCTCGGTGAGCCAGCAGATCATCTGGGCCGAGGAGTAC